>JBLGAR010000018.1:0-47304 GCA_047612385.1 Cryomorphaceae bacterium
GCGGAAGTCGCCGCAAAACTGCTAATGGAGCAAACTAATCTCGACAGTTTGTGGGTCTGGCAAGGGAATGGAGAGGGCTAAACAAAGCCACGAGAAAACGGATGGAGAGTGCTCTACTGTTAGCTCTGTTCGACACAAGACAATAGCGAGACAGGAAGCTATCCATAAGCTGCCAACGTCTATATAAAAGAAATCGGGGAATAAGCATGGATCTGGCGACACTAATAGGCATGGTTGGTGCCATAGGCATTGTTTTGGCAGCAATGCTAACCGGAGGCTCCGTTCTGGTCTTCGTCAACGTTCCCTCCATACTTATCGTTTTGGGCGGCACCTTCATGGTGGTCATGATCAAATTTTCCCTGGGACAGTTTTTGGGGGCGTTCAAGGTCGCTGCTCGAGCCTTTATTTTCAGATTGCAAAGTGCCGAAGATCTGATCGAGCAAATCGTCAAGCTGGCAAATATTGCTCGTAAAGAGGGAATGCTCGCACTTGAGAACGAAGAGATCGAGAACGAGTTTCTCAACGAGGGCATCAAAATGCTCATCGATGGCAACAGTCACGAAGTGATAGAAAAAGTCATGCACAAGGATTTACAGCAAACCCTGAGTCATCACACCTGGGGGGCGAAAGTATTTAGCGCGACAGGTGAGGTCGCGCCAGCTATGGGCATGATCGGCACGCTGATCGGCCTTGTACAAATGTTGGCGACGATGGATGACCCTCAATCAATTGGTCCGTCCATGGCAATTGCGCTATTGACGACTCTGTACGGCGCAATGCTGGCCAATATGATCGCCCTGCCAATTGCTGACAAGCTGGGTCTGAGAAAAGCAGAGGAAGGCAAGATTAAGGCTATGTGTATCGATGGGGTACTGGCTATTCAAGAGGGACAGAACCCCAGAATCATTGAGTCGATGCTAAAGGCCTATCTGGACCCGACCAAACGAAACGTAGAAAAAAGTAGCTCTGCCAATGCGGAAGCTGAGGCCGCCTAGTGATAGTCATTGAAGAAGCGGATGACGGCCCAACCGGTACTCCGGCATGGATGGCCACCTTTGCGGATCTCATGTCACTCCTTATGTGCTTTTTCGTACTTTTGCTGTCCTTTTCCCAATTGGATGCGCAGAAGTATAAGCAAGTCGCCGGCTCTATGAAGAATGCTTTCGGAGTGCAGAATCAGGTCAAGGTCATGGGAATACCCAAAGGCACCAGCATCATTGCCAAGGAGTTCAGCCCTGGCAAGCCGCAGCCCACTCAAATCAAAACAGTGAATCAGTTTACTACAGAGACAACCAAGGCCTCTCTTTCGGTGGGTAATCCTACAGCGCCGAAGTCCGAGGGCAAGGATATGGATGGTGAAGAGGCCAAAAGATTGTTGGAAAAGAAACTGAACTCTCTCATGGTCGAAACCAGGATTGACGCGGAGAAGCTCAGAGCCGTTTTGAAAGACGAGATTGACAGCGGAAAAATCGATATCGAGAGCAGGGGGCGTTCAATCACAATTCGAATAAGAGAAAAGGGTTCTTTTTCCTCGGGATCTGCTGCTTTGCAAGATGGTTTTATTCCAATCATGTCCTCACTACGAGGCGCGTTGAGTGGCATACCCGGCGAGATATCAGTAGAAGGGCACACTGACAATATCCCTATTGAAAGCGCGCAATACAAATCCAACTGGCACCTTTCATCCTCACGCGCGCTTTCGGTGACGCATGAGCTTGTGAAGAACAGCGAGCTTGAAAGCGATCGTTTCCGCGTAGTTGGGCGCGCTGACACTGAGCCCTTTCAGCCTAACGACTCCTCGCAAAATCGAGCCCAGAACCGCCGTGTGGAAATCGTAATACGCCAGGGACTCGATGACGCCACAGTCGCAGATATCGCAGAGTTAAAAAGAAGAAATCCCGGCGCCATCGATTCGGTGACCCTGGATGTGGGTGAGGATACACCCAGTAGCATCGACGGAATACTATAGTAGATGATTAATAAAATGAGCATAGGCAAAGAACGAAGAAACTACTTCCGCATCAACGACACTGTAGGCCTGACCTACTCTACACTAGAAGATGGAGAAGACCTGATACCCGCAGCGAGTGGAGACACTGCTATGCCGATAATGGACTTACTGGCAGAGGTTGATCAAAACTTTAACCGGGTTACCAATGTGTTGTGGCACGAGAAACCCGCTATTGCTCAAGCATTGGGTTTATTAAACCGAAAGATTTCAATTATCGCGGCGCAATGTTTACAGCCCAACTGCGATACCGTCGACCCTTATGAAGACCAAATGGTGAATATAAGCGGCTGCGGCATCGCCTTTCACTGTTCACAGAGATTGCCATCCGACACACTGTTGAAAATCTCGACCTTATTGAAGCCCTTCAATATCAAACTGCAATTTACTGGCAAAGTCATAGCCTGCGAAGAACTTCCCGAAGGTTCAAATCAGCCATTCTGGATGAGGGTCAGCCTTGACAACGATAACGCCGGTGCACAAGAGCAGCTTATACAGCACATTGTGCAGAAGCAGTGCTCTCAAATCGAAAGCGAAGTGCACGGCAGGGAACCCAGCTCCAAAGTTTTCTAGCGTCTAGCAGCGTTCGTCGATATTTGCGCCCAATCTTCTTTTTTCTTCTTCTGAATCAGGTTTACCAAGCACAGCTTGCTGCCTGGGTTTTCTCTCGCCTTCATCTAGCAGACGCTTCACTTTTTTCACCGTCACTGAATTTTTGTTACCAATAGTATCTAACATCGCAATCACTCCTCCTCGTAGCTAGCCCTAGACCAAGTGGCTGACTTTTAGGGTCAGCCGTGACGGAGCGAGATGAACTCTCAAAGAGCTAACCGCCTGCCTGTTCCTTCATCATTTCAAATTCCGGCATACGAAGATTATTTTTGCCGCTCAGTGAGGAAGCCATAACGACCACAACTACACGGCGATTTTTGGCTCTCGCCTCTGCGTCAGAATTATCGGAGATAGGCTGGTGTTCACCATATCCAATCGAGGCCAATCGAGTAGGTGCTACTCCGTTTCTTTCAAAAAGCCTCACCACTGCGGCCGCCCGAGCGGACGATAGCTCCCAGTTAGAAGGAAACAATCGGGATTGGATAGGTTTATTGTCCGTAAACCCTTCGACGTTAACTCTATTGGGTAAGTCGACGAACCGATCAGACAATTCCACCAATATAGGAATCGCGTCGACAATCAGCCGACTGCTGCCGCTGAGAAAAAGAAGGCTAGACTTAATTTCTATTTCCAACCAGAACTTATTGCGCTTGATGTTGATAATGCCTTCGTCGATAAGCTCACTCATACTCTCGGCGACATCATCGGCGATTGAGTTAACTTCCTCTTCGGCAAGATCCAGGGCGCGCTGGGAAAATGTCTGATTCGCCAGCTCGAGCTGCAGCGAGGCCAACTCAGAATTCAAAGAGTCCGAAGAGCGCACGGGGTCAGCCGCTTCAATAGCTGCAGGTGAAGACGTAGGATCGTGAAATGCGGTGCCCATTGCATCGGACAACACCCGGTACTTATCTTCGTTAACTGACGAGATTGAATACATGACTACAAAAAACGCAAACAGCAGTGTGATGAAATCCGCATAGGAAACCAGCCAACGCTCATGATTGACGGGTTCCTCTATATGCTTTTTTCTGGCCATACCGAGCTGTACCCCTAGGTCAGATAGCCTTCGAGTTTGCTGGCAATGGCTCTCGGATTTTCACCTTCGGCGATAGCGACGATGCCGTCAAGCAGCATTTCCTGGTACTGGGTCAAGTCCCTGGCAATCGTTTTCAGCTTGCTGGCCATTGGCAGAAAAAAGAAATTGGCAAACCCGACACCATATATTGTGGCTACAAAGGCGACGGCGATTCCCGGCCCCAGAGACGCTGGGTCCGTCAAATTGTTCATCACGTGGATAAGCCCCATTACAGCGCCAATAATGCCGATAGTTGGTGAGTACCCCCCCATGGCCTCATAGACTCTGGCCGCGTTTAGTTCACTGGCTTCGTTGCTATCTATCTCTATTTCTAAAGTCTTGCGGATTTCCTCGGGCTCATTTCCATCTACTAGCAGCAGAAGCCCTTTCTTGGCGAATTTTTCCACTTCCTTGTCAGCCACATTTTGCAATCCGAGTAGGCCATCTTTGCGCGCCATTTTACTCCAAGCATCAATTTTTTTGAGCGCAAGCTTACGCTCAATCTTTGGTGGCAGAAATACCCAACGAAATCTTCGCAATCCGAGTAGAAACGTTTTTTTAGGCGTCTGCACTAACGTCGCTCCCAGCGTGCCGCCAAACACCACAAAGAAGGCGGTAGCCTGAATCAGAGAACCGGTATGTCCACCTTCCAATAGGTTGCCGCCAATAACAGCCACCAAGCACAGAGCAACGCCTGCAAAAGATAGAAAGTCTACTGACTGCGTGCTCTTTTTAGCGGCCACTACTGCGCTGCTCCCCTATTCTGACCAATGGGCGACTTTAACGCGAACCCTGGCCAGCGCTTGACCGTGTATTTGAGAAACGCGGGATTCAGAAACACCCATCACTTCGCCTATCTCCTTGAGATTAAGTTCCTCTGCGTAATAGAGCGACATCATCAACATCTCTTTTTCAGGCAGAGACTTTATCGCGTCGGCTAGCAATTTTCGTTGCTCACTGTCCTCCAGGTTCGCAAAAGGGTCTACCTCATCAGATTCGTAATTACCTTCTGAACCTTCCAGGCCATCCAGTGAGGTCATTCTGGAGCACACCAGTTCACGAGAAAGATCATGGTAATCTTCAAGAGCCATATCCAGCTCCCTTGCTATTTCCGCATCTGTAACCGACCTGCCCAACCGAGACTCAAGCGTGTTAATAGCTGTCGAAACTTTCTTCAAACTTTGCTGTACAGAACGAGGCTTCCAATCGTTTCGACGAACCTCGTCTAACATTGCGCCTTTGATTCTAATACCGGCATAGGTCGAAAAACTCGCGCCCTGAGTTGCATCGTAAGTGGAACTGGCTTGAATCAGGCCCATCATCCCCACTTGCATCATGTCATCGAGCTCAATATCTGGTGGCAAGCGCGCCACCAGGTGCAAACCGATTTTCTTCACTAGAGGTAAATATTCTCGAACCAGCTCATCAACGCTTTCGCGGTCTGCCCGATCATAGACTGCTGTTTCCATGGTATTCAGGCCCCCAACTCCGCACCGCCGCCTTGTATCAGACGCTCAACAAAAAATCCCAGACCACCGTAATTAGCTTGACCAACGAACTTCCTATCTAAGTCTCTAGCCAGCTTGTTCAGAGCTTTAGCGGATGGGCTACGCGGATAAAGCTGGACCACCGGCCCCTGTTGTTGGACCGCCTTTCGCAAATAAATATCTCGGGGAATTGCACCCAAATAGCCGAGGTGAACGTCCAGGAATCGATCGGAGACCCGACATACCTTGCCATACAGAGCGCGACCCTGGGCCTCGCTGTCAACCATATTGGCAAGTAGCTCAAACTTTTTGATACCACACCGCGCGTTGAGTACTTTAATTAGCGCGTAAGCGTCTGTTATTGAAGTGGGCTCGTCGCACAACACTACAACTACAGTCTGACAGGCGCTACTAAACGCTTGAACATTCAGGTCGATTCCAGCTCCGGTATCAACAATCAGGGTATCAACCGGCATACTCAACTCACCGAAAGAGCGGATCAGGCCCGCCTGTTCCGTCGTAGAAAGATTTGTCATGCTCGAAATTCCCGAGGACGCCGGTACAATGTTAATGCCTTTGGGGCCCTTGATAACAATTTCTTCGAGGGTTCGTTCGCCGGATATCACATGGCTGAGATCATATTGAGGCCTTAACCCCAGAGTTATATCAACATTAGCCAAACCCAGGTCGGCGTCGAGTAGCACCACGTTGCGCCCCTGTTCCGCCAGGCTTACGGCGAGATTAACCGCAATATTGGTTTTTCCAACTCCACCCTTGCCGCTGGTGATGGCCATCACATTGATGGGAGACGGTGCTGGCATACGGGCCACTTTTTGTGCTTGTGTCATTTAGTTTCGTACCACCGTAGATGAAGCTAATTTAGTATTTTTGGTATCAGTTGAAGGACGGCCCATATCTTGATCCATGAGATCGACCGCCAGCTTGACTACAGACTTCACATCGGCCGGACTTATATCTTCCGGTACTTTCTGGCCCTCGCTAACATAGGCAAGCTTCAATCGGTTTTTGATGACAACGTCCAGCACACCACCCAAACCGACTGACTCGTCGACCTTAGTCACCATCGCACCCGCTAAAGTATTCTTGCCAAATACGTTAACGACTTCATGCAGTGCCCGCTGCTGCGCTGTCGCGGACAGCACGACATAGGTGTCGATGTCGTAACCCACTGAATTGAGCGTGGCAAACTGCTCATGTAAACGAATATCGCGCTGACTCATCCCTGCAGTGTCAATCAGTATGAGCTTGCGAGGAGTCAACTGATCGAGCGCTGATTTTAGCTGCGCCCCGTCAGTGGCCACGACCATGGGAACACCCAAATAGTCGGCAAAGGTTTGCAATTGCTCCTGGCCCCCAATTCGATAACAATCTGTAGTGATTAAGGCGATCTCCTTGCTGCCATAGCGCAACACAAAACGAGCCGCAAGTTTGGCCACTGTCGTTGTTTTACCGACACCGGTGGAGCCCATAAGCGCAACTATTCCACCTCGACCAATTAAGCCGTCGCTCTCGGTGACCGCTATTTTGCTTGCCAGCATTTCCAAGGCTATATTCCAGTACTCTTCGACGTCACCCTGCGGAGGCATTAAATCGGCTATGACGCCACACAGTGCGCGAGACAGGCCAAGCCTCACCAATCGGTTGTGCAGCGCAGCTTTGGCCGATGGGCGAGTCGCCATATCTCGCCATGACATTTGCGACAGCTTGCCTTCAAGAAGTCCCCGCAAATTCCCCAGTTCGCGCTGCAGGTCAATGAGGGTCAAGCTGTCAATATCAGCGCCTCCCAACACAGCCGTTTCCAGGACAGGAGAAGCGGCTAGTTCATGCTCTGCCAGATCAGCCTCATCAAAATCGACGGCGGCGACGATTTCCACCTGACCGTTGACGCTTTTGTTTGACAGAATCATCGCGTCTGCGCCCAGATCTTCACGGACTTTACTCAGAGCACTGCGACTATCCTTGCCCTGAAAGCGTCTAATTTTCATCCAATCATCCCGCTTAGGTCTTTTCTGCGCTCGGATTCATCGAGCATTGTTATTTTCAACACGACCATATTAATGGCGCTCACTTATACTTGTAGAGGGGTACCGCCAATTGTCGCCACTACTTTTATAGTCTTACTCGCCGGAATTTCTTCATAGGCGAGGATGTAAAAATTGGCCATTCGTGTTCTCAGTAGTCTGGATAAAAACAACCGAACATTACTGGCAACCAACAGCACTGGCGTCTTCCCTTCCGCCTCAATCTTCGCCGATGCCTCGATAATCTGGTTGATTGTTCGCTCGACCAGAGAAGGCTCCAAACCACCAGGAGTTCCCTGTATAGCTCCCTGCAATATCTGTTCCAATTGCGCGTCCAGGGTCATCACTGACATCTCATGCCCCACACCATTGACCGCCTGGAATATTGACCGCCCCAGAGAGATGCGGACCTGTGAAGTTAAAACGTCAATATCCTGACTTTTGGTCGCGTGTTCCGCCAATGCCTCGGCGATAGTTCGCACGTCACGGATAGGAATGCCCTCTTCCAGAAGATTTTGCATGACCTTGGTAATTTCACCCAGTCCTAGAAGTTTGGGCACCAGGTTCTCAACCAACTTGGGTGAGGTGCGCCCCAGCTTGTCCATAAGCTGCTGCACACCGTCCTGACCGATGAGTTCATGTGCCTGGTTCTTCAGTAGCTGACTTAAGTGAGTGGCAATAACGGTGCCGCAATCCACTACGGTATATCCCATAGCCTGGGCGTCATCGCGCAGGGCTCCATCAATCCACACAGCATCTAATCCAAAGGTCGGGTCTTTAGCTGCCAGGCCTTCCAGCTCACCGAATACCTGACCGGGGTTTATCGCCAAATCCTTACCCGGGTATACGGCACCATCGCCCACTGTGACATCGTGAAAGCTGATTCGATATTCGTTGGGAGACAGATCCAGATTGTCCCGAATATGAACCGAGTGAATCAGAAAGCCCAATTCCTGAGATAGTTTCTTCCTAACCCCCTTAATGCGATTGAGCAATTCGCCCCCCTGATTCTTATCGACCAGGGCGATCAGACGGTAGCCCACTTCCAGACCAATCTCATCAACCGACGCCACGTCGTCCCAACTCAGCTCTTTCAACTCAGCAGTTTTCTCAACCGGAGCAGGCTCTGGAGCCAGCACCTCCACTTGATTGTCCAGCATACGCATATACCCCATCGCCCCGAGTCCCGCCGCCAGGGTCAAAAAGACCACGTGCGGCATGCCCGGTACCAACCCCATGACGCCAATAAGAAACCCCGTAACCATCAGTACTTTCGGGTTTCCAAATAGCTGTGAAACTACCTCCCCTCCCATGTCCTGGGAGTCAGATACCCGAGTGACAATCATCGCGGCAGCTGTAGAGAGCAGCAGTGATGGAATTTGCGCGACAAGGCCATCGCCGATGGTTAGGAGAATGTAATTGTTGGCAGCATCAGAGGCACTTAGCTCGTGTTGCAAAACACCCATCGAAAACCCACCGATGATGTTAATGAAGAGAATAAGAATGCCCGCAATTGCATCGCCGCGAACAAACTTACTGGCGCCATCCATCGCACCATAAAAGTCAGCTTCTTTAGAGACATCATCTCTGCGTTGACGTGCTTCGTTCTGATCGATCAGGCCAGCATTCATATCGGCGTCAATCGCCATCTGTTTGCCAGGCATGGCATCTAGTGTAAAACGCGCAGTGACCTCAGCAATACGGCCAGCACCTTTTGTCACAACCACGAAATTGATAATCACCAGGATGGCAAAGACAACGATACCGACCGTATAACTGCCGCCGATCACAAATTCACCGAAAGCCTGAATCACCTTACCCGCGGCAGCCGTACCGTTATGTCCCTCAAGCAGTACTACTCGAGTGGAAGCCACATTGAGCGCCAAACGAAGCAACGTAGCGATAAGAAGCACGCTGGGAAAGACCGCAAAATCCAGTGGCCTTGACGAGTAGACCGACGCCAGTAAAACGATCATTGCCAACGCAATATTAAAGGTGAACAACAAGTCCAAAATGAACGGCGGCAGCGGTAGAATCATCATTACGAGCATCAGGAACAGCAGTAGCGGTGTACCCAAGCCCGTTAACATAGATAGACTGAAACCGGCAGAGCCACCCGCCATGTCACTCGTAGCCATTTACATTCTCCTTTTTATATAAGTCTCTATATTCTTCAGGGATTTCGATTTCGTCCGGACGGGTTGCAAATTGCTCCCCGCCGGCGGTGCGCACCTGATAGATATAGGCGAGTACTTTTGCGACAGCCAAATAGAGATTCTGGGGTATCTCCTGCCCGATTTCTGCAGACGAATAAAGCGCCCTAGCCAGGGGAGGTGCTGAAAATATCGCGACGTCATTTTCTTCAGCCAAACTACGAATTTTTTGAGCAATCAGGTCTCGCCCCTTAGCCAGAACGGTAGGGGCACCCCCGTTCATGCTTTCATATTTCAAGGCGACAGCGAAATGAGTAGGGTTGGTAATCACAACATCGGCAGCCGGCACTGCTTCCATCTGGCGCCGTTGCGAAATCTCTCTCTGTAGATTGCGTATACGACCCTTTACTTCGGGGCGCCCTTCGCTCTCCTTCATTTCGTCTTTGATTTCCTGGCGCGTCATCTTTAGCTGCCGATTGTGATTCCACAACTCAAATGGCACATCAAATACCACAATAAAAATCATCGCCAGACTCAGAGCGATAAGACTCCACTGCAGCATAGTGACGGCTTCCACAAACGCCTGCTCAGCCGGCTTTCTACCCAACATGAGAATGTCGTCTAACAAATAGTCAAACAGCAGCAAAGCCGTGGCACTCAGGAACAGAAATTTAAGTAGCGCTTTAATCAATTCCAAAAACCCCTTGGCGGATATGACGCGCTTAATTCCACTCGCCGGGCTGATCTTTTCCCACTTAAAAGCCATCGACGAGGTACTGAAGGACCAACCGCCCACCAGCAAAGGGCCCACAAGGGCACCGACTATCATCACCGCAAAAAGTGGCGAGAGAATAATGAGAGAAGACACCACGGTACTGACAAAACTTATCGCCATATACTCCTTGTTGTAAGCCAACTCCCGTTCGAATTTCAAGGTGGATTCAAACAGGGCAATGAAGTCCGAACTAATATTGCCCCCAAATACAATCAAACCCAGCCCACCAAACAACAGGGACAACATCGTATTGAGTTCTCGAGAACGAGGAACCTGGCCTTTCTTGCGGGAATCCTCTTTCTTTTTCTCCGTCGGCTGTTCTGTGCGTTCCTGTGAGGTCTGTTCGTCTGCCATTGGCGCCCCTAACTCACTACCGACAATGCATGAGCCAGACCGGCCTCAAACATATCAGCGATAAGAATAAAGACAGAGGGCATAGTCAAAAATATAAAGACAAAGCCGGCAAAGATGGTGACCGGAAAACCTACGGCAAAAATATTTAGCTGCGGTGCTGCACGAGTAATCACGCCAAAAGCAATATTGATGATTAGCACAGCCGTCAGAGCAGGAAGCGCCAGCAACAGTGCACTAGAAAACATCTGGCTGGCCCACATCACAACATCCAGACCAAAGTCGTCGCGCCATCCGCTAAGGCCAACAGGTAAAAGAGTGAAACTCTCTACCAGATATTCAATCAAAATCAGATGAGCATTCAAGGCCAAAAATATAAGCGTGGCTAAAATCATGTACAACTGGCTGAGTACGGGAACCTGAACACCGTTTTGTGGGTCGACCGCCATCGCAAAACCAAGACCCATTGTCATTGCAAGAGTCTGGCCCGCAATAATCACAGCGGCAAAGAGCATCTGCACGATAAAGCCCATCGCCGCGCCAATCATCAACTGTTGCCCAGCGACCAGAATCCCCTCGGGGCCAAGGACATCAATATCGGGGGACGCTGGAATGGACGGAACAATAACTGCCGTGATAGCAACAGCCGTCAAGACTCGCAGGCGAACAGGAACAGATGAGGCACTGAATACAGGTGAAGCCAGGAAAAGCGCAGAGAGTCGCAGAAAAGGCCAATAGTATTGTTCGCTGGCCACCGCGAGTTCTTGTGCAGAAAACATCATGACTTAACCCAGCATTCCCGGAATCGCCATAAAAAGCCGCTCGGTGAACTCCACTAGCATGCGCAGCATCCACGGACCGGCAAATAGTAGGGCGAAAGTCAGTGCGATCAGTTTGGGGATGAAACTTAAGGTCATCTCTTGAATCTGTGTCGCCGCCTGAAAGATACCGATAAGCAGTCCAACCAACAGCGCGGACAGTAGCAGCGGCCCCGCCAACATCATCGTTAGGTAAAGCGCCTCACGACCAACATCCATTACCATTTCCGGAGTCATAGATATTCCTTAGCTCAAACCATGAAGCTGGCCGCAAGCGTGCCGACAATAAGAGACCAACCGTCGATTAATACGAACAGCATTATTTTAAAAGGGAGAGAGATAAGCATGGGAGATAACATCATCATGCCCATGGACATAAGCACACTCGCAACGACTAAATCGATAACCAGGAAAGGGATGAAAACCAGAAAACCTATTTGAAACGCGGTCTTCAGCTCACTCGTCAAAAAAGAAGGCAAAAGAATTTTTAGGGGGATTTCATCTTCGCTTTGAAATCCGTCGTAACCACCAAGTTCAGAAAACATAATGAGATCGGCTTCGCGGACTTGTTCCAACATGAATTCACGAAACGGCGCCTGTACCTGTATCAGCGCCTCATCAAAATCGATGGTTTCTTCCATGTAGGGCTTCAAACCGGTGTCATAGGCCTGTTCCAAAACCGGGGCCATGATAAATAAGCTCAAAAACAGCGCCAGCCCAAGTATGATTTGATTAGAGGGTGTTTGTGCTGTTCCCAGGGCCTGGCGCAGTATTGCCAAGACTACGACCACGCGGGTAAATGATGTCATCGCCAGCAGAGCCGCCGGAAGCAAGCTCAGCAAAGTCATCAACATCAGGATCTGAATGCTGACTGAATAGCTGCTGCCGCCGCCACTGATTGGATCTACCGTCAAAAGCGGGATGCTAGCCTGTGCGGCTGCCAAAGAGGGGAACAACCCCAGCATTGCGATCAGCAAAACGATAGTGCGGATCAAGACGCCGGTTCCAGGGCAGAGGAAGATTGCAGCACAGTCGCGAAGTCGTCACTGGATAGAGCCTTCGCGCCTAATTCTGGCTTGCTGCCATTGTCGAAGACATGCAAAGTTCGAACGCTGCCCGCGGCAACTCCCACTAACAGTTCCAGTTCGCCGGCTTTTAGTAGCACGATTTTTTCTCTAGTCCCCACTTTCGCAGAGCCGACAATTTGAATCACCTTGCGATCACTTATTGGCATACCATTAAATTTTCGCATCAGGAATGCCAGACCAAACAGGCAACCAAACACGAGAAGCAGCGAACCAAATACCTGAAACAAGTATGCAGTATCAAAGATTTCCGGAGCTTCGCGTTCGGCCACAACTGCGAAGACTGGACCGCTTGAAATACCAGCTAAAATCAATCCCGATAACAGAGCGCGGGGTATTTCTTGCAAAGAAATATTCACTGCAGCTTCTTCAAGCGTTCCGTTGGGCTAACAATATCGATCAGTCGCAGGCCAAATTGCCCATCCACGACAACGACCTCACCTCGCGCCATCAAAGTGCCATTAACCAGTAAATCCAGTGGTTCGTTCACACCGCGATCCAGTTCGATAACGGAACCCTGGTTAAGGCTAATGAGTTGTTTGATAGGCACTTTGCAACGCCCAATTTCCACAGAGAGCTGAACCTGCACGTCTAGCAGGGCATCCAGATTTATTTCGGACCCTGCCGATTCGGATCGTGTATCTGCATTCGCAGGCACGGCCTCATCATGATTTGCTGGCACTACCTGTTCTGGAACTACTTCTACTTCATCATTCATCGCAGGTCGCCCGAGTTCTTATTAAGTTTTCGCCGCATGTGGCATCATCTCCGTTATCTTTATCGACTTGTTGCCATTGAGAGCTCCGTGCTCTCCTAGTAAGAAGGGTGTATTTTCAACGTAAACATTGACTTCAGTCGGCATTTTAAGTGGCACGATTGATCCGGGCTTGAGTCTTAGGACCTCAGCAATACTGACATCACGTGAAGTAAACGAACCACTTACTTCCAGCTCAACCGCTTGCAACTGCCAACGAAAGTGAGCTTCCCAGTTGCTATTACTGGGTTGCGGCTTTTGTTCAAGCCCGGGACTACCCAGCTTCGGCCGCAGTGGCTCTATAGAAGAATAGGGAACAATCCAATTAATTACTGACTCCCACTCGCCTATTTTGACGGCGAAGGGAAACGACAGGGCGAGCTCATCAGGCGAACTCGCCTGCAGAAAATCCGCGTTAATCTCAAAAGAGGACGGCGCCGGGTTTAGCGAAACAACTTCGCTCCAAGCTTCTTTCAAAGTGGCGAGAAACCCGGCGGCCAGCACATCGTTAATTCTTCTTTCAGTGGGTGTAAGATTTTTTCGGGTAGATGCGACATTGGAAATACCTGGCGTTCCGCCAAAAAAATTATCTACAACAAAAGACAGAAGCTGCCCGGGAAAAACGACAAAGGAAACGCCGTTCAATGGTGCCAGGGTAACGATGTTGATCCCGGATGGATCGGGAATCTCCTGCAACACCTGATCCAGCTTCACCAGCGCAATATCAGCAACCTCAACATGAGCATTGAGCTTGTACGCACCCAGAATACTTTGCGCCAAGGCAAGGCTGTGTTTTTCATTGAGTGTTTTCAACGCCGGCATTTGCGCCAGAAGTGCCTGTTCTCGCGTGCTGAAGTCAAAAGTCTCGCAGCTGATGCCCCGCCCGTCGTCGCCACGCGGCACTTCGCCTTCTGAGACGCTTTCCATCAACGCCTCTATTTCACCTTCTGACAGTACGTCCTTAGTCGTCATGATTCTTTACTGCATCACGAAGCCGGTAAAAAATACATCATCAACTTTCGTATCGCCCTTCAATCGCACGAGTTCGTTGATCGACACAAGAACTTGCTCTCGCAAAGCCTCCTTGCCCTCGACGCTCGCCAGGGAGTCGTAATCAGCAGCACTGAACAACATGATGAGATTATTTCGCACTGCCGGCATGTTCGCAGAGACCTTGTCTACCACTTCCTGGTCGTAAGACATCACTTGCAGACTCATCTGTAAATAGCGAATGGATCCATCGCGCTCAAAGTTCACAACAAATGCGGGATCCAGACTGAGATAAATAGCGTCCTTTTCCTCTTCTTCTGCCACCGGCTCTACTACCGGTTCTCCGTCGGCGCCCACTGCCGGTCTTTCCTCCTGCAACATAAAATAAGCAGCTGCCCCACCGCCACCGAGCACCACTAAAGCCACAACAATAATTATTATTTTTTTCATACCCGCACGCTCCTTGATCTCATGTTTAACAACTAATTGATTAGACATAAGCAAAAGCTGTACCAACTAAATTAATCTATATAATTCAATTGCTTAGGGGCTTCCTGGGGGTTATTGTCAGAGAATTGACGCATGCCGCAAGCCAGGACAACAGGAACTCGGCGCTAATGAGAAAAAGAGAGCCAGCGCCGCTCTGTCAGAAATGGTTGGGGCGGCGCAGATACTCGAAGTGGATCAAACGTAATAGTCGACCATGGTGTCAGCCGTAACGTTAACCGAACGCGGAAAGAAGTCATCTATCTCTTCCTCCAGGTCAGCGGTGTCCTGCGTAAGGTTTTCGGGGTTTAGATTTCTATCGTTATCCCTGGTGGCTGAATGATCGGCGACCTCACTGTGCGCGAGCTGCAAGCCCTCCTGTCCGAGCATTTCCCGCAGCCTGGGCATTGCCTGTTCTATTGCCTCACGTGCTGTCGCGTTTTGCACCGTAAATAGAACTTTTGCCTGATCTCCGTCGGTGGATATCTTTATCTCTATCCGACCGAGTTCTGCAGGCGTCAGTTGGAGTTTTGCCTCTGAGACACCTTTGTCCACAAGAATCCCAATTCGACCGGCAAACTCCTCGCCCCACTTCGGATCACCCACCGCAGCGGACAGCGGCGATAAGGCCGGACCTTTGGCTCCCAGTGGTAAACTGGTTTCACTCATGTTCTGGGCAATCCCGAGAGGAAGCGGCGCTGAGCCGGAAGGGGAATTAGCCCCTACGGTCTTCGCAAGCAGACCATCGAAGGATTTGAGTGACTCTGCTGAATCCGCAGACACATCCTGGGCTGCGACAGCAAAATCAGATTTCTGCGCGATGGTCGGCTGGCCGTCCGCTACTGGACCAAACCTTGATAAAGCGATCTTGTCTCCGCTGGTAGCGAGCTCAAACTTTTGACCCGGCGGCTGGGGGGGCAGCACGGGGTCACGCGCATTGGATAAACCGACCCCAATCGGATTGGCGACTGCAGCTTCAGGCCCGCCACTAACAACATTAACAAGCGGCGCGAGTGCAGTTGCTGGCTGCAGTGCCGGTTCATTTATCTTCGGCGTGCCTACAACCTGATCGGGCTCTGGCAGCCCAGCTTTAACGTCTAAATCCAGGTTTTGCTCAAATTGGGACAGATCATCGGGAGAAAGCGATATCAATTCCTCTACGTTATCGAGGGGCCCGCCATCCGCCGGCGTTGCCTGGAAACGGGCAGCCGTAGAGGTGGGCAAAGAAGCAGCCAGCTTCAAACTGGCAGCGTCTGATTCGCTACCAGCTACTTGGGGCAGTTGCTTGCCGCCACCTGGCAACAACGTGCCGCCGGTAGTTTCGCGCCCAAATGGGAGGAGCAGCTCGACGGCCTCATCTACCCGTGGCGATACTGCCTCCTGAGAAATGAGAATCTGGCCGAAAAGGCCGCTTTTAGGGCCTTCTTTGGAATTTCCGCTTGAGGGACGCAGGCCCTCGCTGTCGCTTGGCGGCGCAATAGGGTTATCAATGGTCAAAATCACAATGCACAATCCTTTGAGTACTAAACCCAACGGAGCAAATTGCGTGCCAATTTATCCTCGATCGAGGTTTAGCATTCTTCTTGCCATTGTATTTTCGTCGGATTCTTTTTGCTCCGCTTTATCTTTAGCTTGCAACTCCGACTTATGCCGCTCTTCCACCAGATGATCAAGCGCGGATTTCCTCTGAGACTTGGACCGCCACTGCGCCCTCACCTTGCCCAGCTGTTCATCGGAGGCATCCACCTCTCGAGTTTGCTGGGCAATAGCGTCACTGAGTTTGCTGAGAAAAATCCGATAGTCCTGTAGCTGCTTGGCCGGCATTCCCTGGCCACCCTTGGCTCCCAAGCCTGCCTCGTAGTCGCTCCGGAACTGAATAAGCTGCTCCAGCTTTGCGCTTTTCTCCTGATGGCTTTGCCGTGCCTGACCCAATTCCCGAGCACTGAGCTGTTCAGCGATTTTGGCGACCGCGGCGACTTTGTCCATTTTCCCGGTTTTCACGATTCATGTCCCCCAATTGCAACATTGGAAAGCTGAAACAATGCAGCTAACGCGGCCCTACTTTCATTCATGTCCACTTTGCTGGATTCATCCTGGGCAATAAATTCCCGAATATGGGGCGCTGCAACTATTGCACGATCAATATCCTTATCCGTCCCAGCCTGATAGGCACCGATATTAATCAGATCGCGATTTTGCGCAAAGGTGGAATACAAACTCTTGATTTCGCGCGCCACTGCCTGCTGATTGGCATCCACAATACTGGTCATCAGACGGCTGACCGACGATTCGATGTCGATAGCAGGAAAAAGTCCGGACTCCGCAACAAGTCTAGACAGCACTATATGGCCATCCAGGATGGCCCTTGATGCATCGGAAACAGGGTCGTCAAAATCATCGCCCTCAACAAGAACCGTATAGACCGCCGTAATCGAGCCTTTGCTGCCGTTACCCGCGCGCTCAACCATCGCCGGTAACAGTGAAAATACAGACGGCGGATAGCCTTTCGCGACGGGCGGTTCGCCGACTGCCAAACCAATCTCACGCTGGGCCTGCGCGACCCGGGTGAGAGAGTCCATCAGCAGCAACACCTTTTTCCCGCGATTACCAAAATACTCCGCTATCGCTGTGGCTCGCCACGCTCCATGCACGCGCATTAATGGCAGATCATCTGCTGGAGTTGCAACCACAATGGCTCTGGCCATGCCCTCAGGGCCAAGAATATCGTCCACAAATTCTCGTACTTCTCGACCGCGCTCGCCCACTAAAGACACTACGACAACATCTGCCTCTGTATGTCTCGTCATCATGCCGAGCAGGGTGCTCTTACCCACTCCCGAACCAGCGAATAATCCCAGTCGTTGTCCTTTGCCCAAAGTAAGCAGTGCATTGATCGCTCGTACACCAACATCCAACGGCTCCTTGATAGCGCCGCGATGAAGGGGGTTAATGGGGAGACCTCTTAAAGGGACGTGATGCGAACATCGCAAAGGACCCGCACCGTCAATGGGATTGCCCGCGCCATCTATGACGCGACCCAACAGCTGCTCACCGACCTCGATCACCCCACCTGTGTTAAGTGGAACAACTCTCGCGCCCAATCTAACGCCACTAAGATTGCCTTCGGGCATAAGCGAAAGCGTACCATCGGAGAAACCCACAACCTCGGCCTGAATTGACGCGCCCTCATCGGTAATAATTCTGCAGCGACTACCGATAGGCGCCTGACAGCCCACCGCCTCAAGCTTGATACCTACCATTCGCACCAAGGACCCCTCTTCGGTCAGCGTGGCTGGCGACAAACCCGCGGCAAGCGAAGACAGCTTCTGGCCAATTCGCCTATTGCGCTCCTCAACCAACGACGACGAAGGATCGCGATGTATCACGACTCGATCTTGCCCTCACAGGACTCAATCAAGCGAGCAAAGATCGTTTCCATTTGTTTTTCTACTGAGCCATCAACAAATGAAGTGGGTGTCTTTACCTGGCAGCCGCCGGGAAACAAACCGCTGTCGTCCACCACTTTCCACGATTTTCCATCGAGAATTTCGGGTGCCAGATCCCGCACCAGCTCCGCATCTTTGGGATTAACGAAAATGACCACCTCACCTTCCAACTTATAAAGAGTTGCCAGTGCCTCGGTGACTATATCTGTTACCACTGTAGAGTCCAGATTCAACTCTCGTCGCACAATCTGTTGCGCAAGTGACATTGCCAGCTGCGCAAGCTCCTTAGCAACAAGGTCATCGAGACCGCCAAAGGGCTGCGCCATTTGATCCGCCATAGAACCCAGGCGATTTACAATGTCTCTCGCTTCGCTCCTGGCCGACTCAAGCCCCTCTTCCATACCGCTTTGAAAGCCCCGAGCCTGAGCAATAGTTTCCAACTCAGCCAACGAAACTTGGGCGCCTGCCTGGGAGGGTTGCTCAAAAAAGGGAGCCTCCCACCGTTCGACGTTATCCCCTGTATCAGACAAAATCGCCCCCTCCTTTGCCCAGGAATATCTCGCCGTCTTCAGCCAGTTTTGCGACAATGATGAGTATTTCTTTTTGCTCCGCTTCTACTTCGGATAACTTCACAGGCCCTTTAGCCTCTAGGTCATCTTTCAACATGTCGGCAGCACGCGAAGACATATTGTCCAGAAACTTGTTTTTAACTTCCTCATCGACACCTTTGAGGGCAATCACAAGACTGTCTACCGAAATATCTCTGATCAAGCGCTGCATACCTCGATCATCAATCATCAACAGATTCTCAAAGACGAACATCAGCTCCTGAATCTTTTCTCCCAGATCACCGTCCGCCTGCTTTACAGCGTCCAGCATCTGGGCTTCCAGCGCGGAGTCGAGATTATTAAGAATAGCGGCGGCAGTGCTCATTCCATCTACAGACGAAGGCGGTGACTCGGGACTATCGCCCAACTGTTTTTCCAGGACTTGATCCAGTTCTAGCAAAGCTGCGGGGTCGATGAGGTCCAAGCGAGCAATTCTTAAAATAATGTCTGTTCTAGATTCCTCCGGCAGCAAGGTGATGACCTGTGCCGCGTGATCCTCGTCCAGTGAAGCCAAAACCAATGCCATAATTTGCGGGTGCTCCTGCTTGATAATTTTCGTTACGGCACGAGCATCCATCCACTTCAAAGCGTCCAATCCCTTGGTGGTATTGTCCTGCATCACTTTGTTGAGCATGCTTCGCGCTTTATTTTCGCCCAGTGCCTCCACCATCACCCTACGGGTAAAGTCGCTTGCGCCAATTCCAATAGGATTAACCTGCGCCACCTTTTCAGAAAAGTCCCGCACAACGCTCGCGATCTGTTCGTTCGTCACATCTTTCAGGCAGGCCATGGCCTCGCCCACACTTTGAACTTCTTTAGGAGCCATGTGCCGCATGATCGCCGCGGCACCCGACTCACCCACGCCCAAGAGAAAAATCGCGGCTCTTTGTGAACCAGATAATCCGGCAGCTGCATCATCATCCATCAGCCGCAACCCAGTTCTTCATCACGTGGGCAACTCTTTCAGGCTCACCGTCAACCATCGTACGAGCCATATTCAGTTGTTGCTGATAAGCCGGCTCACCCGAAGGCAGTCCCATATAGCCAAGCGTGACGCGATCATCTCCCATCGCCATTCCCTGGGCTGAACCCGCTCCGAGCGCTCCCAGTGCCGGGGCCCTGACAACGGGAACCGCTGATGCCCGCATCAAAGGTCGCACTACCGTAAAGATAAGCAGAAAAATGGCGATGCCCGATAGCGCGAGCTTTCCTGATCGCCAAACCCACTCCTGCTCCATAATGCCAGGCTCCGGCATCGCCTCCAGTTCTACAGGAACCACAAAAGACGCGTTCACCACATTAACTCTGTCCCCACGAGCCTCGTCAAAACCAACGGCCTCTTTCACCAGCGCCGTAATTTCCGCAAGTCTATCTTCAGATAGGGGATTTCTCACCACCTCACCCTCTTCATTGAGTGATTTCGCGTAATCCACGACAACAGCTATCGATAATTTATTGAGTGTGCCCGGTGTTTGGCGCGTGTGACTAATTGTTTTATCTAGCTCATAGTTGCGCACTTCACGCTTACTTGATCGGCTTGGTGGCAAAGCTGCAACTTGCTCCTGGGCCCCTTCGCCGACAACAACCGCTTCCTCCGGCGGTTGGTTAGACAAAGTACCCGGTATCCCGCCAGCTCTTTTCTCTGAAGTTGTTTCCTCGACGAGTTGCTCGCTACGCACTATTCTTTCAGGGTCATAGCGCTCGCTAGTCTCTTCGATAATCGTAAAGTCCACATCGGCAGCGACCTGCGCTCGCACGGCACCGGCACCAAGAATCGGCGTCAGAATCTCCGTTATTCGTTCGACATAACTGTCCTCAAGTTGTTGAGTAAACCGGAAGTGTTCTTTGGTTGAGGCGAAATCATCATTACTATTTTGTGAGGACAGCAATTTGCCCATGTTGTCTACGACAGATACATCATCTGCTGCAAGACCCGGTACGCTAAATGCCACCAAATGCACAACACCTGCAAGTTGTCGCTCGGTCAGCTCTCGCCCGGGATAGAGACTA
Organism: Cryomorphaceae bacterium; assembly: GCA_047612385.1. GTDB lineage: Bacteria > Pseudomonadota > Gammaproteobacteria > Pseudomonadales > Halieaceae > JBALVT01. The sequence goes on from JBLGAR010000018.1 coordinate 20,701, forward strand.
ACCAACACCGAAGCTGCAGGCTTATTTTTTTTACGGACAAAAGCCGACTGTTTCGGAAGTGCCAAATGAACACGCGCCGCTTTAACACTGTCTAAAGAGGCAATAGAGCTGGAAAGCTCCTCCTCCAGCGCACGATCAAAACGTGCCTTTTCCATAAAGCTACTGACACCCATGCTCTGCTCTTTCTTGAGAACATCGAAGCCACCGCTGTTGCCTTCAGGCAATCCCTCTCCGGCCAGTCTCAACCGCATTTCCCGAACCTGGTCATTGGGAACACTGATCATGCCCGACTGATTATTGACCTGATAGCGGACGCCACTTTTCTCTAAAGATTTAATAATCTCTGCAGATGAAGCCGGAGAAAGTTCACCGTATAAGGGTGCGAAATCTGGCGTCACCGCCCAGTCTACTAAGGCCATAGCCAGAGCAATGCTAGCTGCAAAGCCCAGCAATAATCTCAATTGCTGGGTGACGGGTTGACTGCTCAGGCTGCTAAATCGTTGCAGCATGTTAGGTGAATCTGTTGCCATAGGTTTCTTACTTTTCGCTAGAAAACGTTAAGCAGGTATTACACCTGCATGTTCATTACTTCCTGGTACGCGCTAAGCAGCTTGTTGCGTACCTGAGTAATCGCCTGAAACGAAATGCTCGCTTTTTGTAAGGCAATCATCACTTCGGGCAGTTCAGCATTCGTGTCGCCCGACTCAAAAGCAGTAGCCAGAGTCTTTCCCTCTGCCTGGGCATCACTGACTTGCTGCAGTGAATTTTTCATCACCTCACCGAAGTCCAGCTTTCCCGTATTAGCAACGCCATTTTCTACGCTGTTATTTTGCGCAGCTGCTGTCATTGCTCTCATCTGGGAGAGAACCTGGTTAATATCCATATCGCTCATTTCAATGTTTCTCCTTATTTCTATCTGCGCTAACCAACGGCGGGAATCGCGACACCCTGCTCTTTTAATCTGGCAAGCTTGTATCTCAGAGTACGAGGGCTAATTCCCAATACTTTCGCTGCGTCTTTTCTACAACCGTCAACGTTTTCCAGTGCGTCAACAATTAGCTGCTTTTCTCTGTCACGCAATCCGCCATCAAGCAACTTGGCATTGTCGTCACTTTTGGCCTGGGTATTGTGTACCGGCGCTATGGTGTCTTCGAAGTAGATATCACTCGCTGCGATACGCTGGCTAGGTGCCAATATCGCCGAGCGTTGCATACAGTTTTCCAGCTCCCGAACATTACCTTTCCAGCTATGCGACAGCAGTCGCTCCTCGGCTTGAGGGCTGAAGGTAAGCGCTCTATCCGGGGAATGCTTGTGCAACATTAACTGGGCCAGCGGAAGAATATCCATGGGGCGATCCCTTAGCGCCGGAATATGCACAGGGAAAACGTTCAGCCTGTAATAAAGATCTTCCCGAAACCGACTCGCCGACACCTCCTCCCGAAGGTTCCGATTAGTCGTCGCTACCACTCTTACATCCAGAGGTATCAGCTGATTACCACCCAGCCGTTCCACTTCCTTTTCCTGCAATACTCTCAGCAGCTTGGCCTGCAAAGACAAATCCATCTCGGAAATTTCATCCAACAATAAGGTACCGCCATTGGCTTGCTCGAACTTGCCCGCACGGCTTTGATGCGCACCTGTATAGGCTCCTTTTTCATAACCAAACAGCATCGACTCCAACATGGCCTCTGGAATCGCCGCGCAATTTATCGCTATGAAGGGCGCCTCCGAACGATCCGACTGTTGATGAATATAGCGCGCGATAACTTCCTTGCCACTGCCTGACTCTCCGCTGACCAGCACGGTAGCGCAGCTGAGCGCGACTCGTCGTGCCATCTCACAGACACTCAGCATTGCCGGGTCTTCTGCGATCATTCCGGAAAGCTGTGCACCGTCGACGGGATTGAGTCGACTCACCATCTCCAGTAGAACCTCGGCCTCAAAAGGTTTAATAAGATAATCTGTTGCCCCTTCACGCATCGCCTCTACTGCTTTGCAAATGCTGCCGTGCGCCGTAACAAGAACAAACGGCAGGTCCGGCCTCAGGGACCTGACTTTTCTTAGCAGGGCATGGCCATCCATCACATCCATTTGCACATCGCTAATCACTAGATCAACAGAATTTTCCTCCAGAGCGCTCAACGCCTCAACGCCATTACTAGCGCTCACCACTTGGTAGCCACCGTACACAATGGTGTCGCACAGTGCTTCACGCAACGTTTCATCATCTTCGACTACCAGAACTTTTGCCGCACTATTCATACACTACTCTCGATAACCGGATGTATTGCACCTGGCTCCTGAAGGGGAAGATCAATTGTGAACTCTGCCCCTTCGCCCGGAATATTTCTGGCATAGATCTCACCTCCATGGTTACTCACCGTCATAGCGACCACCGCAAGCCCTAAGCCAGTACCCTGAGCACGGGTTGTAAAAAACGGATCAAAGATTCTATCCAAGATTTCATCGTCAATGCCCGGCCCATTGTCTCGAACTCTTATCTGCAGCCAATGTTCATTCAAAGCACCAATCCACAGCCGGAGATCAACAGGGTGGTCGGCGGCCTCTATCGCATTCATGGCGAGGTTGCATAAAGCCCCCGTTAACTCATCCTGATTACCCGTCAATGCCAGAGTGTTATCCACTTCCGGAACAAACAGCGTCGAACCACTTGCTCTTAGCTGCGGTCGAACAGTAGACGCGAAATCCTTCAATACCTGGTCCAGAAAGATGAGCTCGGTAGCCGGTGTTTCACCCTTTACAAAACTCAACATGCTGTCGACTAATTTGCCCATGTGACTGAGCCGACCGCTTACTTTGGAAGCAATGTTTTCTCGCTGCAGTGGCGACAGATCTGCTCTGCCGAGGTGGGAGAGGTAAAGCGTTGTGGAACTCAGTGGAGTACGAATTTGATGGGCGAGTCGAGCCGCCATTTCGCCAAGAGCAGTCAAGCGTTTTTTGCGGCCAAGCTGTTCTTGAAGTTCATGCATCTGTGATATATCGGTAATCAGAACTACCTGCTCACCTTGTTCATCAAGCTTGCGGCTGTCAACAGAAAAACGCTTACCATTTTTAAGTAGGAGCTCTCTAGATTCAAGCTCGCTTTCACCCGATTCACGAAACAGAACATCGCCCCAAACTTCGCCTTTCAACGGTTGACCCAAAAGCTGAACCGCTTCGGGGTTGGCGTCACGTATTACCCGCTTGGAATCAAGGATAAGCACACCACCGGGCAAAGCGGTAACCAAAGATGAGAGGCGGTGCGCCAAGCGCTCCTTTTCAGCGAGCTCTTTTAAGCGCGCGGAGCGCGCGGCAGTGAGTTCCGCAGTGAGACCACCTACTTTGGCTTCTAGCTCGCGATAGGTGGTATCGAGTTCAATGGAGACGCGGTTAAAGACTTCGAAGGCCTGCTCCAGTTCGTTGACTGACAGGGGCTGTTCGTTAACGGTTAGGGGCTCTAGCTGAACCATATTGCCTCTCACTATTTTTCGCCCGACTGTTTTCAGGCGTCAAATAAAGAGGATGCAATAACTATGCCCAGTTAGAGAAGTCCCATAAAAACAGCCTCTTAGAGCAATCCCCGAAAGTAGAGAGTCAAAAATCTGTCATCTCTTCGGGCCGCCGAAGTTCGAATTTACGAATCTTTTCGACCAAGGTAGTGCGCTGTAAATTCAATAGCTTTGCCGCCCGGGCTACGACCCAGTCGGACTGCGCTAATGCCTGAGACATCAGGCTGGACTCTATATCTGCAAGATGTGGTTTCAGATCAATGCCGCCGACAGGCAAGACAACTGAGCCGGGGCCGGATGCCGCGACCAGTTGATCTATGTTTTGATCAGCCGCATCGAGTTGTTCGGCGAACAGTTCCTGATTGGGGCGAAATTTGTCCGGGAGGTCGAACCAGCGAACCAGCTTATTCGGATGTAAAATGGCCAGGCGCTCAAGCAGATTGAAAAGCTCTCTAACATTTCCAGGCCAATAATATCTGGACAAACATTCGAGTGCACAGTCGCTGAGCTTGGGAACATCGCGCTCTTCACGCTGAAGTCGATTGAGATATCCCTCGATCAAGACAGGAACGTCTCCCCCTCGCTCGCGCAATGGCGGAATTTCCACCGGAAATACATTGAGCCGGTAAAACAAATCCATCCTGAAGCGGCCTTCCGCAACCAACTTGTCAAGATTCTGATGTGTCGCGGCGATGATACGAACATTAGACTTAATGGGTTTGTGACTACCGACACGCTCGAAACTCTTCTCTTGTAGAACGCGCAATAATTTCACCTGCATATCCAGCGGCATGTCACCAATCTCATCGAGGAACAAGGTGCCACCTTCGGCTATTTCAAACCGACCTTGCCTAGTGCTGGTAGCACCGGTAAAAGCCCCTTTTTCGTGACCAAATAATTCCGACTCCAGCAGCTCCGCCGGGATCGCACCACAGTTAATTGGCACAAAAGGTTGGTCGCGCCGCTGGGATAGGCTGTGCAGATTGCGGGCGACAACTTCCTTCCCCGTTCCAGACTCACCAGAGATCAAAACCGAAGCGTCGGTACCTGCGACCTGTTTGATTAATTCACGCACACCATGAATTTGCTGACTACAACCCACTAAATTTTTGCGCAGTATTCCAGAGGAATCGCCGGCAGACCCGCGACGCGATGCGCAGAAAATCTCCGCTTCGTGCAGCGCACCAAGCAGTTCTTTATATCCAGCCGAAGCCGAGATAATTCCTTGCAAACCCGACCGTAAGCTGGCCGGAAGCTGCATACTGACCCCCTCACGCTCCATTAAAAAGCAGGCACAATTCAAACGAGCCTGAGTCGTTATCCGAACCGCAGATGCAAGTATTTTATAGTCAGAATTGGCTGCCACCAGCGTCGTCATTATTTTTGGCCGCTCACGGATTAGAGCCTCTAGCGAGTCCTCATTGGTGGCAATGTAGGCATCAAAGCCCAGGAACTTTACCAGCGAGGCCGTTCTTTCAGCGGTGACCGGATCAGAATCTATCACAACAACTGATGAGTCTTGATCTAACATCCCTGTATCCTTTTTTTAAGCAAATGCGTGCCTAAGTTGGCCGTAGTCAGACAACTTATTTCTTAGCAGTAAGGATTGCTTTGTTGATTTGGTACAACAAAGTGAGCTTTTCAACGAGGTATACAGAGGATTTTTTGGGAGTGTTTGACACTGCTTGCGATCTTGGCGCAACAGACACTGAACATACCCACAAAAACAGTATAGCTGCAAAGTGTTACTAAATCCCCAAAAACACTTACCGGCTGAGGCGACGTAGGCCTGAATGCTCAGTAAGGCTTTTCATTATTATGTACGAAAACCCCTTTATCTTTTCGCAGATTAAGAAACACTTCTTTATATAACCAAGGTAGCGGAATATCTTGGCCGACTCGCATACAAGAGCGGTGTAACTAGAACTACTTAAAGATGCCTACAACGATAGACTAAAAAAAAACTTTATAAATTAGTACAATTACGCTGCTAATTGTAAGTATTAGTACTTAAAACTTAAGTTACTCACCGGCGTTGATAGCCATTTGGACCAGATCAGCGACGGAGCTAGCTTGCATTTTTTCAATAACGTTTCTTCGATGAACCTCTACGGTCCTCCGGCTTATATCGAGAATTCTGGCCATCATCTTGTTGGACTTGCCACGAACAATCCACTTCATCACCTCGTACTCACGCGGTGTAAGTAGCGTTATTCGCTGCTCGATCTGGGCGCTCTGCAAACGCTCGTAGCGATTGCGCATATCCAGTTCCATCGCCTTGTTCACGCAGTTTAAGACAACTTTTGGCACCACCGGCTTTTCGATAAAATCCACGGCACCGCCCTTGAGCGCGCGCACCGCCACTTGTACTAGATCTGACCCAGTGAGAAAAATAACGGGCGTTTTATTGCGCTGAGAAGCCAAAACATCCTGCAGCTCTAGCCCACTCATACCGGGCATCATGATATCCAGTAGTAAGCAGCCACTATTGTTGGGGCTATAGGTGACAAGGAAGTCCTCAGCCGAGGCATAGGTTTCTACGCGCAGATCTGCAGCCTGAAAGACTTTCTCCAGTAAAATTCGGACGATTAAGTCGTCATCAACTACATATACCGCTGGCTCGGGCATCATTCTTTCATTCCTCATAAGAGCCGTCCACAAACCTGCCTTCGTTATTAACGTTCCATGATCCTCAGAGAGTACGATTCGACACTAACTATAGCAACTGATGAATCAGAAATTGTTATTCGCATGACTGTTGTTTTTTTGAACTTAAAGTAGAGAAAACCCTTGTGTTTAAGGCCTTAAGCGCGCGATAAGTAAAATCTTTTAAGGTTTTGCTTTAGCCGGAGCAACGCAAACAGTGACTATCGCTCACCTAAACTGTGGGGTAGCTCACATTTTAGAAAATTTTTTGTTGCATTTTTGTTGCAGCAACCGTCATAGCACGTCAAAAAAATGGCGGCACCATTAATGTTTTTCAATCAAACGCCTAAGAGGATCCGTTATTCGGCTGTTCTCGGTAGTTGTGATTTACTAAACGCAATAGCACGCCGGTGATGCCTGAATATCAGTTTGTCTAACCAGCTCTGGACGGATCCGGACAAACCCAGGTAACTAACCAGGGCTAACCCGGACTCGTATTGTTCTTGGCTGCTTTGCACTTTCCCGTAAAAACACAGTGGCTTAGGTGTACCGTGCTGAATATAGACCTGAACAAAAACAATAATTCCAGGTGGAGGGACCTTGGAGGCTCTCCACTGGATACTGGTGGATGAAATTGTGACCTCAGACTTTCCAGGTATTTCTAACTGCTGATAGATCAGCTGGCTCACTAGGTCGAGGAGTAAATTGACCTTAAGATCTAGACGTAAAATCTCCTGAGAAAGGCCAACTTCATCTTCAGACCCATCAGTAGAAAACGCTCCAAGAGCGGAAACTGCACGAAGAAAGGACTCATTAGATTCATTAACCAAGGCAAGGCGTGAATCGTCGGGCTGGCAATCGACAGGTTTCCAATCGATCGATATATTATCCGTGAAAGTCAAACCACCTATTTCGATTTGAGTTTTGTCTGACATAGCCAAAAGTCCTCTGCTGCCACTGTGGTCAGTCTGTCAGATCGTTTGCGTGTGTATCAACAGCTTTCTGAAAAAGCTTTGCTAGTGCGTGGCATCAATGTCGCGATAACTTCCCAGAGCATTTCTATTTCGCGTGTGCTTGCGCCCTTCGGCCATCACAATATCGCGCGCGACTTTCAGTTTCGCCATCAATTCCTCGTTCAGATGCAGCAAAGCTGCCATAGCTTCGGCAAAAACTTCCGCATCAGAGGCGGCAGCAGCAGTATCTGAAAAACAGGCCGCCAGATCTTCACGCCGCTCCAGTTCTCGTTCTGCAACCTCATCCCATTTCCCATCCTCAGCCAGACTGAGCATAGTCTTGGTGAGCGACAAAACATGCGCAAGACGGCGACAATGGTCCACCTGGCCAGCTGCAATCGCATCTTGCGGCCAGGAAACCATATTCAAACCGTCCTCGCATTGATGGGGATCGCTTCCCAGCCCGCGCGAATTTCCATTAATATCGCGCTGACTTCTTCGAGTGGAGCGATATCCGATGCCATATTTGCTTGCATCAAAAGCTGCTCGATATAGTCATACAATGAAGCAAGATTCCCTGAGATTTCACCCCCGGCCTTATGATCCAGGCTCGCCCGAAGGCTGTCGACAATCGCAATGACACTGCTGAGTAACTCACCCTTTCGACTAATTTCTCCGCGCATGATCGAGCCTCGAGCCGAGGCGACTCGGTCCATAGCACCGTTGATCAACATCGAGATGAGCTGATGCGGGCTGGCATCCATAATGCCACCCTGTACACCGATGGCTTTGTATTGATTTAGGGCTGCTTGGTTCATGTTGGACCTCGTTATTACTTGTTATGAATTTCCAATCAACTGGCCTGACCCGGGCAAGGAATCAAGCTGTTGCGATAGAAAACTACTGGTTGTCTGCAGTTGAGCAAGGAGACCGTCTAAAGCATTAAACTGCGCGCGGAATCTTGCCTCCAGGGCCACCATACGGCGATCCAGGATTTCTCGTCTGTCTTCGATGTCTTCGACACGACCCTGAATACCCTCGGTCCGAGAATCCAGAGGTCCATCGGCCCCCAGAAAACCGGTCAGGATACTGTCTAACTGGAATGCCAGACCCCTGGAGAAATCGATCGTACCCCTGGGACCAATAGCGCCGCCGTCAATGAGCAACTGCAAACCTTCGGAGTCGCTGGGGATCGCTCCCGTAAGAATTTGTCCGGTACCCGTGGCAACAACACCGCCGATGGTTCCGGCGACATCCAGACCCGCGGTGCCGGTGGCAACGCTCAAGCCCAACTGTGCGGCGGTGTTGGTATCTACGGCCGTAATCTCGACTCGGGAGCCCGTACCATAACGGTCAGATGTAATCTCGAAACGATCGACATTGAAGGCGACCGTAACCGTAACACCGTCGCCCGAAAGGGCGCTGTCGCCGTTAATCCGCGATTGCAATTCAGCCGCCAAGGCGTCACCTGTTGCATAAGCTCCCTGGGTTAGCGCGATACTTGCGCTGGAAATGCCGTCTGCCGAGATGGTGAACTCGTCGTTATTAGCATCAATAGTCATGGGAAACGCTATCGCAGACCCCACAAACTGCCCGCGGGTAGCCACTTGTGTAATATCAATAGCGTAACTCTGCACCACGGTTTTATCAGTAGAGCTAAGATAATCAACGCTACCGTCGGTGGGAAATCCTACGGCGGCAAACAGCCCCACGATCTCATCAAAGTTCTGAGCCAAAACACCATCCAGGTCCGCGCTATCAACCTGTAACGTCCCGTCGTTTTGTGTGGTGATGCCAATTTCGCTCAGGCTACTAAAAGGCCCATTAAAACCTTCAACGGCACTGGTCAGTGTCTGACGAACTTGGGCGACAATAGATCTTGCTGAAAAATCACCCTGCAGGGCACCGGAGTTGCCGGTGGCGGCATCAAACGAACTCAAATTGTTCACAGTTTCGATGAAGGTGTTATAACCGGCCACAAAATCGGTGATTAACTCGGTAATACCCTCTCGATCCTCAGCAATGCTGATAGACAAGGGGATAGCTCCGGTTAGGTTTTTAAGCGTTAAATCTACCCCGTCAATCACATCGGTTGGATTGTTGGTAGCGCTATTAATGGTTAGGCCGTTCACCGTAAAGATGGCGTCTTGGGCCGCGACAGTCTGCTCTAGGTTTGTGGCTGCACTGTTAAAGGCCAATGCAGATAAGCCGTTGGCGTCTGTATTGTTAGCATCCCCGGAATCCACCACAGCGATTTCCAGACTATTCTCTTCACCGCTTTGGTCGGAGTTCAACAGCAATCGAAAACCACTGCCGTCATTTACAATCGCCGCAGACACTCCACTGTTGGAGTCATTAATGGCGTCACGCAAACCTTCAAGGGTATTGTTACTACTGTCGATGGTAAGCGTAGCAACGCCACGCTCGGGATTAACCCCAAAACTGTTGTAGGCCTCGGGACCCGGGTCTGGAGATGTGTAGTCAGTAGTGCCAAAGCGAATCGTCAAAACGCCTGTTCCAACGGTATCAGTCACTGAGGCGTAACTGCCGCTGGCCAGGGAATGAGACTTGGCCAATTGCGAAACACCCACATCATAACTGGCGGCGGCAACAGGTCCGTTTGAAGAAACATCAACGACGTCACTATCACTGGACGTCGTGGTTCGCTGGCTGAACCTGGAGATGTCGTTCAAGCTGGTAAGCGTATTTTGGAAGGAAGCCAGCGCTCCCTTAAAAGAGCCAAATGCGGATAACTGAGCCGTCAACTGAACTTCTTCTCGAGTCAGCCTGTTGGCAGTGGGCGCACGCTCCGCTGCTACCAATTGTGTCACCAGGCCCTCAATATCCAGTCCCGATCCAACTCCCGCTGCCGTAATCATTTGATTCTCAAACCTCCTTTTGCATCGCTATTTCGCTGATGTTGACAACGTCATTCCCATTGGGTTTTGACACTAGTCCTTGGGAATGCAAAGTCGATGCCAAGTCAGCAACTATTAGGACCATTGCTAACCTTCTTCATCCATTAGTAGTCCTACAGCAGAATCCGGAGCCTGCTCGGCAATAAATCGCGCCATAGCCACCACTTCTTCCGAGGGCATTTGGCGTATCACCTCGTCTGTTTCTCGGTCTCTAACGGTCACAATGCTGATTCCACTGCTGCCGTCGACCTTAAACTCCAAATCGCGTGAGGCACTTTGAGTAAATTCTGAAACTATCACTACAGCGCGCAATGTTTCTTGCTCGCGAGCTTCGCTGCCACCTTCAACCGGTAATACTTTGCCGCTCAAAGGCATATCTTGCCGCTGCTTATCAGGCGCTGCAGCCGACTTTTCTAAGGCTGTCACCACCTTGGGGCTATCGGTAGTAGTGGCTGTACCTGCAGTATTAATGACACCTATAGCTATCATAAGTTGGTCCTCCTTCAGGCGCTGTTGCACCGTCAGTCAGCTTCAGTATCCCTGGTGAAAGAGGGGCGGAGATCCGCCCCTTTTACTACTCAAGAATTGGCGCCTTCAAACTCCTTACTGGAGCAGTGCCAACACGTTCTGTGGAGCTGAGTTGGCCTGTGACAGCATCGCTGTACCAGCCTGCTGCAGAATCTGAGCACGAGTCAGGTTTGCAGTTTCCATCGCAAAGTCAGTATCCTGAATTCGCGAACGGGCAGCTGATAAGTTTTCGGCTGTAGTCTGTACATTGGAAACAACGGATTCAAAACGGTTTTGAATCGCACCCAATGTTGCACGAGCCGAGTTCACAGAAGTCAGTGCACTGTCTATCAGGTCAATAGCAGTTTGCGCACCTGCATAGTTAGCTACGCTAAGCGTGTCGATTCCCGAGGCAACGCTCACTGTCGTTAAGACAACAGCGTTCAGGTAACCTGTTTCTGTTGCATCGTTAGAAGTACCGCCGATTGTGATGGACGCTGCACTGTTCAAACTCAGCTGTCCGGTTGCACCATCGTAGGCTGCGCCGACACCCGTTTGCTGAGATACATTGTTGATCGCGTTAACTAGCTGTCCTGCTCGCTCGGCGGCAGAGCTGGCTCCAGCAATAGCGCCGACATCAACACCGTTAACCGTAAAATCACCAGCGACAAGAGCCACGGCAAAACCTGTCAGTCCAGACGCCGCTACAGAAAGACCCGCACTAGTGTTCTGACTTACTGAGCCCAGAGCGGCAGTGTTTGCATCAGTTGTAGCAGCAACTGTAATAGTCTCGCCAGAGTTAGCACCTACCTGGAAAACCGCTCCAGTAAAGCTCCCATCCAGAAGTGAAACACCGTTAAATTGTGTCTGGTTCGCAACTCGGTCGATCTCGTTCAGCAATTGAGTTACCTCAGTTTGCAGCGCGTTTCGGTCACTTGCCGAGTTAGTGGCGTTAGAAGACTGTACCGCCAGTTCACGAATTCGCTGCAGGTTGTTAGTCACTTCTGACAATGCACCTTCAGCTGTTTGCGACAGTGAAATACCATCGTTGGCATTTCGGCCAGCCTGGTTAAGTCCACGAATCTGTGTGGTAAAGCGCTCGGCAATCGCAAGACCTGCCGCGTCGTCCTTAGCACTGTTGATACGCAAGCCTGAAGACAGACGTTGCAATGAAGTATTCAAGTCACCTTGCGAACTGTTCAAGTTTCGCTGTGCATTGAGCGATGCGATGTTTGTATTAATTACTTGAGCCATGGGTTTATCCCTCTGTTTTTTACCGTACCGCCAGCAGTTGGTCAGTTTGAACGGTTTTATTTTCCTGTTGGAAACACATATCGACTGTGTTTCACACTGCCGATACCTTATTTGTCGGCGGTACAATGGAAAACTTTAGGATATTTTCAAGATTTATTGGTTAAACGGTTGGCTTGCGAAGGGAATTGTTCTGTTAAGGTGCAAAACCCGAGGGTGCCCGCTATAGCGGAGTGTCCGATTAGAACAGGGCAGCTCTGTTACAAGTAATTGAACAGCGATAAGCCCTGCATTTTTACGTAGGATTGCTGTGCGGCCTGCAAAGTTGTCAACTCCAGATTGAAGCGACTGATAGCCTCTGCATAGTCGAGATCTGCAACCGCTGAGAGTGTTTCCTGGAGCTGCAGATTGAAGCTATCATTAATAGCTACCTGATTTTCTACATGGTTCAACCTGACGCCAACGTCCGCCCGAACCTCAAGAACATTACCAAGGGCCTGGTCGATATTGTCCAACGCCCGACCCATGGCATTGTTGAACGCTGCCAGGTCGGCTGGCGTCGTTCCTGCTCCGCTTAAATCAGCCGCTAAATTCTGCAAGGTACTGAACATATCCTGTTTGGCAGATGGAGCGACCTGAAAACTATCGCCGTTTTCCGGAACCCCATCGATACGAACACTGGCACCAGCAAGGTCGATAGTCCCGCCGGGAGTATAAGTACCGCTGGATACCACAGCCGGCACCGAGTTGCTTACCTGATAAGTAATTGGTGCGGCGGGTCCGGCTTGACTGAAATCTATGTTGTAGCCGTCTACTACAAACGCATTAGTAGCAGAACTACTGCCCAATACCGCCGTGCCTATGTTCGCCGCATTGGGGTTGGTAACAAAGGTGCCATTTCCTGCGGGGATAGACACGAACACATCAAACCCGGAATCTCTCACGGCAACCTGCGTGCTACTTCCCAGTTGGACAAAACGCTGATTGTCATCGCCGTTGAAGGTAAATGTTGAGCCCACTTGGGAAAAAGGTTCGGTCTGAGCCTGAAAGCCGCCAAATATATATTCACCAGTGGAATCTCGAGTATTCGCAAGGGCCGCAAGTTCTTCAATTCTTGCCTCAACCTCTACCCCAATCGCACGACGGCTCTCGGGGCTCTGGCTGGCATTGTTGGCCTGAACCGCCAACTCACGGACACGCTGCAGCAGATTGCCTACACTAGACAAAACAGATTCTTCCTGGGCCAGCTGTCCCTCCGCTAAACTTCCATTTCTTTGGTATTGATCGACCAATTCCAAATCTTCTCTTATATCGAGGATTTGAACAGCCGCAACGGGGTCGTCGGAAGGCGTCAAAATTCTGCGACCGGTCGCGAGTTGCTGCTCTGTATAGCTCAGCTTACTCTGGCCGTCCAATATTGCGGAAATACCCTGCTGGAAAATCTGAACACTAGAAAGTCGCATAGTAAACTCCTATCGCCGTGTCGCGTTGAGCAAGGTTTGAAATAACTCGTCAGCAACCGAGATCATTTGCGCCGCCGCCTGATAAGCCTGTTGAAATCGAATCAGGTTGGCCGCCTCTTCGTCCAGATTAACGCCGGAGACACTTTCTCGGGCGCCAATAGCTTGGGCCAGCAGCACATTTTCAGTGGCGCTGCCGGTCTCAGCCTGGCGCGTCTGGACAGCGATATCGGCCACCAGCGATCCGTAGGCATCCTGATAACTGGCGGTTCCACCGAGCAAATCTCTGGCGCTTTGTAGGGCACTTAAGCCGAGCGCATTGCGATTGTCACCGCTACCATTAGCATTGTTTTCTACGCTTAATACATCTCCCGGTTGAGGTGTACCACTTACTTCAAAGTCAAATCCGGCCAGTGAAAGTGTCGCTCCATTACTTTGGATAGACGGATCATAAGCCAGCGGCCCACCCGCAATACCGGTGATATCGAAGCCGGGAATACCGGCTCCCAGCGCATTGGGATTAAAGGTCAGATTTATCTGCCCGGCCAGTGGTAATCCAGAGACGTTAGTGACATTAAGCTTGTCCACGGTTGCCGAGCCCGTGTTGGTGAGCGCCTCCTGAGATCGAAGAGGAGACGCAGCTGCAAAATCGGCCGGTCCATTTAATACGACCGCGAACCCGGTTGCTCCCTGCCGAGTGGGCTGGATGATGAAACTGTCACCATTGGCCGGAGCACCAGCGACATTAATCGTTAAACCATCGATGCTAAACGGACCGGCGCCAGTTTGTCCTGCCCCAGTAGACAAGTTAGTAAGTGTCCACTGACTCCCATCGTAGCGCACGGTGTAGTCATCCGGCGTAAGAGCCGTTACATCTGAAATAGTAGCGGTAATTGAAGACAAACCCGAATTACCTGGGCTAGCAGCGGTCGTAGCCTCCAAAGGCGCAAAAAAATCACCCCCTGGTTGACCATTCAGGTCCAGGCCTAGCTTGTGCTGCTCGTTAAAGGTGGCAGAAATTCCAGTGGCCACCAGACCCAATTGATTTCTCGCCGGGTCCAGTTGCTGCTCCCGAAAATCCAGTAGCGCACCCAATTCACCACCACTGAAGAAACGACTGAGATCAGTGACTCGCCCGCCTGGGCCGGCTATACCGACCACAACCTGGGTCGCATCAAGCGGGTCATCGCCCGTTTGCAACTGTTGCGTAGAAAAGCCGACCACCAGCGATTGCCCGTTGCCAATAGTCACATTAACAGCGCCGTCGGATTGTAAGACGGTACTCACGCCAATCTTCTCCGACAGTTGATTGATCAACTCATCTCTCGCATCCAGCAGATCATTAGGCTGCTGCCCTGAGGCACTCGCCGTGGCCTGAACAACTTGCCTGTTGAGATCGGCAATACTCACCGAGAGCGCATTAATTTCGCCGACTGAGGCTTCTATTCGGGCGTTTAACTCGCTATCCAAATCCCGAAATGCGGTATCCAGATACTGGAACCTGTTCGCTAGAGACTGGGCCTCACCGAGCAAAACTTGGCGCTCTGGGAGTGAACCAGGATTATTCGCCACATCCTGTACTGAGTTGAAAAAGTCACTCAAAACGGGACCTAGCCCCACGGCCGGATCAGCTAGCAATCCATCCAATCGGCTTGCAAGGTTGTAGGTGGTTTGAAAACCACTCTGAGATGAGGTGCGCGAGCGCACGTCAGACGTTAAAAACTGATCGTAAAAACGCTCTACAGAATCAACACCCACACCAGTGCCCATGTAGCTACCACCGAGGAACTGCGGGGGTAAGGTGCCAAAATTTACGCGCTGACGGCTGAACCCGTCCGTATTGGCATTGGATATGTTATGCCCGGTCGTAGTAATGGCCTGCTGCAGTGATAGCAGTGCCGAGGTTCCAAGATTTAATAGATCTGCCACAATAATTTACCCGTTAATCATCCACCGACGTTAATGGTTGTCCTAGTAATATCGGCAGGTTCTAGAATTTCTTTAGCTCGTTTACCACCGCATCAAATGAGGTTTTGCCAACAATGCCCATAATTTTGGTCGCGTAGCTAGGGTCAGTGGCGTACCCGGCGTCCTGCAGTTCAGTTAAAAACTCACCGGCGTCACCAACCTTATCAAGCGCCTGCTGGTAGCGAGGATTGCTTTTGAGGAAGGCCACATAGTCTTCAAAAGACTTTGCAATAGAGTCATAGACACGAAAGCTGGATTTTTCCAGTGCTGCAGTCCCATCGCGATACTCGAGGGAATTGACCGCTGCCGACTGGCCTTCCCAGGCTTGCCCGGCTTTAATCCCGAACAAATTAAAACTGCTGCCGCCGTCCACTGCCTGGATGACTCGCTTACCCCAACCTGTCTCTAGCGCTGACTGAGCGACCAATACCAGTGGATCAAGACCCAGTTGTTTGGCTGCGTCCACCGCGTGATCCCAAACATCGCGGATAAAGGCTTCCGGAGATGCCGGGCTCCACCGTTGTGCCTGAGCCGGAACATCAGCCTGCTGCTCTCCTTCCGTCAACACGGCTGCAGATTGGACCTTAGCTGGGGGGCTTGACTGCGCTTGCGCTGCAATTTTTTCCACTTGGCTATTCGCCTGTCGATAAGCCGATGAGGCTAGCGCAAGCAAGTTGGGTTGCTCTCGAGGTGCAGAGCTTCCACCAAGCTCGTTGACCAGAACGTCCGCCAATCCCAATGCATTGCCCCGAGACAGGTCCAGCGATATCTGCTGGTCGAACATACTTTGATACATCTCCATTTGATTACTGTCAAACAGGCCACCTTCGATACTGGCATCGCGCATAGACTTGAGCATCATCTGCACAAACAGAGATTCGAACTGCCCGGCTACTTCTTCAATCGCCTCGGAAGGGGTGCTACTGGCCTGCGAGCGCAATGCCCCCAAACCCGCAAGATCGTGATAGACCGATGCACTGGCAACACCTGCAGAGGCCGACATTTTTAAATCACCACGAGCTCGGCGCGCAATGCACCGGCTCGCTCCAGGGCTTCGAGAATTGCAACCAGATCTCCAGGTGCGGCACCGACCTTGTTGATTGCGCCCACCAGTTCCTTCAACGTAACACCGGGGTCTATATAGAACATTCGACTGCCCTCTTCCTCGATAGCAATTCCTGAATTTGGTGTGACGACCGTTTCGCCGGCTCTGGAAAACGGACCGGGCTGACTGGCCTGAAAGTTCTCGGAAATACTGACCGTCAAATTACCATGGGCAACCGCGGCCGCACTCACACGAACCTCACTCCCAATCACAACGGTGCCAGAGCGGGAATTGATAATGACCCGGGCTGCGGCCGACCCGGGTTTGACCGGAAGGTTTTCCACGGCGGAGATAAATGCCACTTTGTCCGATGCATCCAGCGGCGACTGAATTTCAACGGTAGCTGCATCAAGCGCTTTCGCCACACCGGGCCCCATGCTTTCATTAATGCTGTTTGCCATTCGCATCGCAGTGGTAAAATCTGGCGCATTGAGACTCATCACCAGTTTAGAGTCCAGATTGAAGGCGCTCACAACCCCTCGCTCGACAGTCGCGCCGTTGGGAATTCGACCCGAGTTCGATACGTTAACCGCAACGCTCGAACCATCTGCTCCCTCCGCACCAAATCCACTCACAACCATGTTGCCCTGAGCCATGGCGTAGAGTTTTCCATCGGCGCCTTTGAGTGGCGTCATCAACAAGGCACCGCCGCGCAGGCTTTTAGCATTACCCAATGAGGAGACCGTAACGTCGATTGTTTGACCAGGCTTCGCGAAGGCTGGCAGCTCGGCATGTACCATAACAGCGGCAACATTTTTCAGCTGTGGATTCACATCAGCCGGTATCGCAACACCCAACTTCGCCAACATGTTTTTCACGCTTTGCACGGTAAACGGAGTCTGCGTAGTTTGGTCACCGGAGCCGTCCAGGCCCACCACAATTCCGTATCCAATTAGCTGATTAGTGCGGATGCCGTTGATAGTTGCGAGATCTTTGATTCGATCTGCCATCGCAAATTGCCCTTGCAAGGTAAATCCAATCACGACGATCAGCGAAACCACAAATCTAATTTTTCTGGAGAAGTTCATCTGCAAATCCTAAAAGGGCCAAATCGGGCTGATAAAGAATCGCGACAACCAACCTACCTTATTCACATCGGCCGTCGCGCCAGTGCCACCGTAAGAGATGCGCGCGTCGGCGATTTTGGTTGAAACAATCGTGTTGGTCGTAGAAATATCAACCGGCCGGATAATTCCGCGCAGCCGAATGTATTCGTTTCCCTGATTGATCTGAATCCATTTTTCGCCCTGTATATAAAGGTTACCGCCGGGAAACACCTTGGCAATTGTTACGGTAATACTGCCCTGTAGGCTGTTGCTTTGGTTGCTGGCACTTTCACCGTCAAACGAGTGGCTAGAAGACAGGTCAAAACCCAGATTTGAATCAGTGCCGATTACTCTGGCCTTTCCACCTAATATTGGATCAGTGATGGAAGTGCTATTAGATTTGTCCAGCGTGGTATCGCTGGTTTTCGCTGCGTCAGTTGCCTCTGCCAGCAATACAGTGAGAATGTCGCCCACTTGTCGAGCTCGCAAATCTTCGAACAACACCATGTTGTAGGCGTTATCACCATAGATTGAACCTGTTGATTCACGGGCCTCAGGCTCGGGATAATAATCAATGGGTTCGGCGGAGGCGTAATCCGGATGAATACGATTGGGAGAATTCATGCAGGCACTTAACAAGGCAGGAATAACCAGGAGAATCAATTTGGACTTAGAAAGCTTCATTGCGTCACCTAGAGGTTGTTCGCCACATACTGGAGCATCTGATCTGTGGTGGAAATTGCCCGAGAGTTCATTTCATAAGCACGCTGGGTTTCAATCATGTTTACCAGCTCCTCCACGACATTCACGTTGGAGCTTTCCACATAGCCCTGGGACACTGTACCGAGACCGTTCAAACCGGGATTTCCAGACTGCGGCGAACCGCTGGCACTAGACTCCAGAAACAGGTTGTCGCCTATTGGCTGCAAGCCCGCGGCGTTCACAAAATCTGCTAACTGTACGTTGCCGATTTGGCTGATTGCTGAGGAACCCGGAAGGCGAACAGAAACAGTTCCGTCTGAACCAATCGTGACCGATTGTGCATTCTCGGGAATTGATATTGAGGGTTGAACCTGGAAGCCACTGGAGGTGACTAACTGCCCCTGGGAGTCCATCTGAAAAGTACCGTCGCGAGTATAAGCCTGGGAACCATCGGGCATTAACACCTGAAAGAATCCTCGGCCCTGAATCGCCATGTCCAAATTATTGTCGGTCTGCTGCAAATTTCCCTGGGTAAACAACTTCTCTGTAGCTACTGTTCGAACGCCTGTGCCCATCATCAAACCAGAGGGCAGCTGCGTATCCTGAGACGACTGCGCACCCACCTGTCGAACATTTTGATACAACAAATCGGCGAAGACTGCGCGGCTGCGCTTGTAACCGGTCGTCCCGGCGTTGGCCAAGTTGTTGGCTATGTTGGACATCTTGGTTTGCTGGGCGTCCAATCCTGTTTTTGCGATCCATAATGACTGGTTCATCTAATAGTTCCTCAGCTCAATTCCATCAGGGCCGCCGAGGCTTGATCGAGATTCTCGGCGGTTTTCATCATTTTTACGTGGTTCTCAAACTGTCGGGCCAGCTCAATCATATGCACCATAGCGCCAACAGAGTCGACATTACTGGATTCCAGCGATCCCGCGATCATTGTTACTCCGGCATCGGCCACCGGTGGTTCGCCATCGCGTGTTTGCAATAGACCATTGCGCCCCTTTTGCAAATTATCCGGATTGGGGTCGACCAACTTGATTCGATCAACCACCGCCAGCGTGGTGGGGTCTTCGCCCAGCGGGACAATTGAAATAGTGCCATCAGTGCCAATGGCAATTTGCGAAAACGGGGGCAATGCTATGGGCCCACCGTCGCCGACAATTTGATGGCCGGCACCATCCAATAGGCGCCCCAGTTCACCCACTCGCAAATCTCCACGACGACTTAATCCAGGAGTTCCGTCCGGGGCCTGAACCGATATCCATCCCCGACCATTAATAGCCACATCCAGGTCTCTTCCGGTGACGTTTACAACACCTTCGTTGAAATCAACACCCGAGTTCACCATCTGCGGATACGCTCGAGTGCCAACTCCCTGCCCCGAAAGTTGAGAGACCTGCTGCAGAATTAGATCTGCTCGAAAGCCAACCGTAGAGGCATTCGCCAGATTCTGCGTGTTGGCTGCCTGGGAGATCATTGATTCCCGTGCACCCGATGCCGCTATATAGACAAAATGATCCATTAGTTAAACCTCAAACTCTATCGAAGGTTAATCACGGTTTGGGTAATGGTGTCTTCGGTTTGGATCACCTGAGCATTGGCCTGGAAATTTCTCTGGGCAACAATCATGTTGACCAATTGCTCAGTTATATCCACGTTGGACCCTTCCAGTGCTCCCGATTGCAGAACACCCAAACCAGAACTACCCGGCGCACCCAAGGTCGCTGATCCCGAAGAGAATGTCTCCGCCCAGCTGGTATCACCCAGGGGTTGTAAACCGTTGGGATTGGAAAAACCGGCGATGGCCACCTGACCTAAAGCCCTAGCCTGACCGTTGGTATACCGCGCGAAGACCACTCCCGTATCATCGATTTCAAGGCCTGTAAGCTGGCCCGTTGTAAAACCATCCTGAACTGCGGCACTCACGGCAAACTCAGTGCCAAACTGGGTAAACTGCGACATCCCTATGGTGAAGTTCTGCACATCTGCACCGGTGGGTAGCCCCGACTCGTTCAGAGGATTCCAGCCAGCAATGGTAATGTCGATAGGTAGGGTCAGCGGGTCAAACTTACCGTTGGACTGAAAATTAATAGTATCGGGCCCTGAAGTAGTCACGCCGTCTACCGATGTATGAACCTCCCACTGATTAGCTACGGCCGTTTTTACGTAAAACGAAGTGGCGATGTGGGAGTTGCCCAAGCCATCATAAATAGTAGTAGAAGTGGTCGCGTTGTATGAGTCAGGATCAGGTGACGTTGGGGGAACCGCGAATGCATCAAAAGGCCCGCCAAACGGGATAGTAGGAGCCACTTCACGAGAATCCAGGTTGGCCGTCAGGCTCAGAACTCCCGTCGGACTGGGATCAATCAGCGAGGTATCGAGCTGTAAATCACCAGCCTGGCCATTGATTGCTCCGCTAGCATTCACCTGGAATGCCTGCAGACGATGCCCCTGGTTTGAGACGATAAAGCCCTCACGGTCCACCTGGAAGTTCCCCGCTCGACTATACAAAGAGGCACCATCATCGCTAAGAAGAAAGAAGCCATTGCCGTTGATAGCAAGATCGAGCGCATTGTTGGTGAAACTGATGTTGCCCTGCGTAAATTCCTGGGTAACACCTGCGAGATTGACCCCCTTACCGATGGCATTGCCACCGGCTCCGAGCAAACTGGTTGCATAAACATCTGCAAACTCCGCGCGGGAAGTCTTAAACCCGGTGGTTGAACTGTTCGCTATATTGTTGCCAATTACTCCGAGATCTGCTGTTGCTGCATTGATTCCCGAAACCGCAGTTTCAAACGCCATAATCCTTCTCCTGAGTCATTTAAATCGTTTTTATGAAATGGTTGTTATAGAAAACTTTTCACCTGAGTGAGGGTCACCTGATCTCCACCGGCCAGATTCAGGCCTACACCACCACTGGCACCGTCGATGGTTACCGACTCCACCAGGCTGTGTGCATACACCGGAGTTGCCTCCGCCTGCCCTTGAATTATGGCCTCTGCGCTAACGCGGTACTGACCGGGAAGCGCTGTTCCGCCTTCGTCAGTGATCCCATCCCACGCAATTTTGATCTCGCCGGGTGCTGAGGCACCCAGAGTCCGGCTGTGAACCAAATTTCCCGCCATATCCTGTATATAAACCGTAATCGCGCCACTGCTCTGGCGCAGATCGATCGTCGCATCCAGTGTTTCTCCTTCGGTCAGCACACCCAGATTAGATTCGGTCACCACTTTGTGGCCCACCAGGCTCGCAGCTTGTAGTGTCTGGTTTGCACTCAATACACCTGACAGATTACCAAAGCCCCGCTCGATACCCTGGATACCTTCTACCGTGCTGAACTGTGCCATCTGGGACAAAAACTCAGTGTTCTCCAAAGGCGCGGTAGGGTCTTGATTCTCCAATTGCGCAATCATAAGACGCAGAAAATCCTCCTGGCCTAATTCATCCGCCGGCCTTATTGCCGCGCCAGAGTTGGATGGAGAAGGAAATAGTTCTGAGATACTGGGCATTGCTTCCATTAGGGTCTCCCGACCGTTAGTTTCCGAGTGTCAGTGTTCGCATGATAAGTTGCTTGGTGGTGTTCATCGCCGCAATGCTGCTCTGATAAGACCGCGAAGCAGACATCATGTTTGCCATCTCTTCCACGGAATTAACATTCGAGCGAAAGATGTAACCCTCATCATTGGCTTTGGGATGACTGGGCGCGTATTCCTTTCGCGGAGCAACCGTGCTTTCCACAATGTCATCCACCCTCACACCTACCGCGCCCTGATTCATCTGGGCGGTTTCGAACGCGGCAGAAAATACTGGATATTTGCCCCGATAGGCTGCTTCTTCTGAGCTTCCAACAACTTCGGCATTCGCCAAATTACTGGCGATCGTGTTCAAACGAACGCTCTGTGCTGATAGCGATGACCCTGAAATATCAAATACATTAAAAAGGCTCACAATTACTCTCCTCTTATTGCAGATTTGAGACCCTTGATTCTCCCTTCAAGGAAATTCAAGCTGGCCTGATAGCGAATCGCGTTGTCCATGAAGGCTGCGTGTTCCTGCTCGGTTTCAACGGAGTTTCCATCGAGGGAGGACTGCGACGGAATCCGATATTTCAGCTCCTGTATGGAATCTCCCAGGGTCATGTGTTTGGCATTAGTAATACCCATGCTCCCCTGATCTCCTCTTGCTTGAGCGAGGGCCTGACCAAAATCTATATCCATGGCCTTGTAACCGGGTGTATCAGCATTCGCCAAATTGGCAGAAATCAGTTCAAACCGCTGCGCCCGAATACTCATTGCTTGAGGGGAAACGCCAAATACTTTGTCAATCACATTCATTTCAAATCCTCCGATGACTAGGTGCATACACAAACCGTGCCAATAATTTAATACTTATATTAATCAATGGGTTAAAATAATTCATTACTCTTAAAACTCAACAAAACGGCAAGGGGCAACCCCGGCGGCAATCATTGCCGCCGCCGGTCTAGAGAGATCTCACAACTGGCACGAAAGATGCTTCATATCCAGAAAGCGGGGGTTTAATCGCAAATGATGACAAATTTTTGGCGCACGATAGCGGGAGTCTCTGTGGGGATTTTTGCCGGTTCGGTAGCTTTCGCCTCGGCCAGCGAAAAACCCTACCAGAGCTTGGATAGCATTGTGGCTACAGCCGCGAAGGCCAGTGAAGAGCGGGCGAAAAAAGAAGGCTATGAGAATGTTTCAGTCGAGGTACGCCCGCTGGATGCCCGGTTGCGCCTGCGTCAGTGCCACGAAGCGCTGTCGACTTTTGCTCCGCAGACAGGCCAGGTTCTGGGTTCAGTCAGCATGGGCATTCGCTGTAGTGACGCTACGCCATGGACTATTTATGTTCGCACCCGAGTCACCGCCGCGCAGAATGTCCCTGTGCTCACAAAATCACTGCCCCGCAATGCGGTGATAACTGCCGCCGATATCAAGTTGGTTCAACGGCCATTGCAGTCTGTCGGCAACGGTCTGGTTTACGATCTATCACAAATAATCGGAAAAGAACTGACCCGACAGTTAGACGCGGGATCTACGATTAGGATATCTCAATTGCGTGCACCCAATGCTATAAAGCGTGGTCAGCAGGTAACACTCATCACCGGGCTCAATGGCCTGGAGGTTAGAAATCAGGGAAAGGCATTAAAAGATGCCGTAGCGGGCGAACGAGTCACCGTGAAAAACCTGAGTTCGGGAAAACAAATTGAAGGTATAGCCCGTTCCGATGGAACGGTAAGCGTGCAATAATTAAACGGCAGATGCGCTAAAGGTTTTAGAAAAATTGCCGATACTATGAATAGGCTATCTTATTATGGATAACGTAGACAACAAGATGAATGTCAAACCACCTAGAGCTGACGTAAATTCGGGTTCCCAGACCTCAAGCAAGGTCGTGGGTACCTCGGCTGGCGCGTCGCTTGGCACGCAAAGCTCCGTTGTTGGTGGCGGCGATACGGTAAGCTTCACTAGCACTGCTGCAGAAATGCTAAAGCTGGAAGCAAGCCTTGCCAACATTCCAGACATTGACAATGTGCGTGTTGCATCCATCAAGGCGTCTATCGCCGATGGCAGTTATCGCATCGACCCGGATAAGATAGTTGATACTTTGTTGAAGCTGGAAAGGGACTTCCGCTAGTTTATGATTCTCGAACTACAACTACTCTCCCTGCTTGATAGAGAGACCTCCAGCATGGAAAAACTGCTAGATATTCTCAAGCGAGAATACGACGCATTGCTAGCTGGCGATGTCGACGAACTCGAGAGAGTCACCTCAGAAAAAAATGAGGCCATTGTCGCGCAAACTCAGGCCACACAAGAGCGACAGGACGCTACCTCGGCCGCATCCTACTCAGGCGAAGATCCCGATTTTGAGAAATTGATTGATACCTGCGAAAACCGAGAGCAATTAACTGCGTATTTTTCAAATTTGATGATACTGGCTCGAGCATGCCAAACCGAAAACAGAAATAATGGTCGCTTAATCATTCAGAAACAACGCCGCGCGAAAGGCGCACTGGATGTTATCCGCCAAAGTGAAAACAATACGCCCACTTACTCCATACAGGGCAAAGCAAGTGATACCCTGGAAACCCGATCCCTAGGAAAAGCATAACGACACTAACGGCCCATGTCCGAACTGCCTGAAGTTATAGATTCGACAGAAGAAATTGAAGCTTTCTTGGAGAGAATTGTGCTCGCGCGTAATCCCCTACTGATTTCTCTGGCCAACGAGCTGTATTCCTCGAGCGTTATCAGTGTAGAGTCCGACGCTATACACATCGACCAATTAATGCCCAATAACGGAAACCTTCTGTTGCGGCCAGGAAGACCCGCGAAAATACGGGTAACTCATGAGGGTGTTCCTCATATTTTTCGCTCTGTGCCCATCGAATTCTCCACTGATAGCGACGGTTACCCCTACCACCAAATATCGACGCCCGAGCAGATAAGCGCTTTACGCAAGAGAGAAAGTTATCGCATACCTATTAAGCTCTCTGAGAGCCCGAAAATACGTGTGTGGCTCGCCAACGAGCAAAGTTGCGAAGCCTGGATAGAGAACATTTCAGATAGTGGAGCCTCTATTCGACTTAAGGGAAAGCACGAAGAGGTAGCATTGGAAAGCGTTATCGAGTGTGAAATGAAACTTGTAGAGGTTGAAAAACTCTTGTGCCAGGCGGTTGTACGGCACCAGCACTATCAGCCCAGGTTCAACGAGTCGCGATTGGGGCTTGAGTTTTGGGAACTGCCCAAAACTCAAGCCAAGATACTCCACAGGGCGATCATGAAATTACAACGGCACAGTATCCGCACCGACCTGACATTGTAAGCCGGTCACTACTTTTTCCCGAACCACTTCTTCTTCGGGGCATAGGCGGCCACTCGATTTCGACCGCTATCCTTCGCTTCGTATAGCGCGTCGTCTGCTCTTTTTATCATATCTGTTTTGCCTAACGTCTCTTCTAAATCTGGATGCGCAGAAGAAACACCAAAACTCGCTGTGACACGATACTCTTCCTTTCCCTCCTTAAAGGGGCTAGTTTCGACAGCTTTGCGCAGTTTTTCCGCGACAATCAGCGCGTCTCGCTCATCCGTTTCCGGAAGAATAACCACAAACTCTTCACCGCCATAACGAGCGAGGGTATCGTACTCTCGAAGTGCGGCGGTCAATACTTTGCTGAACTCGGCCAGAACAAAATCTCCTACCAAATGACCATGCGTATCGTTAAACCCTTTGAAGTGGTCGATGTCGATAAGAATCAGAGATAAGTGGTAACTGTGACGGGTGGACCTACTGAGTTCCTTATCCATCGTCGCCTGGAAGAAACGGTTATTATAAACCCCTGTCAAGCCGTCTATATTCGCCAAATTTTTAAGAATGTTATTTTTTTCACGCAGCTCGCTAGTCAAATTTTCTAATGCCACTTTGGCAGCGACTAGTTCAATATTCATTTGTTCATAGTCTAGATTCAAAAGGCTCAACCGAATATTGGCCGCCTGCAATATTTCCTGGACTGGTTTGCTCTCCTCAATTTTGAGTCCAAAATTCGCGGCGCCTTTTCCGAGTTCAACGTGGGCGTTTTCCAAAATCGACTCGATCGCCTCTGATTTCAAACCCAACAGTTGCTTGGCTTGGATCTCAAACTCCCTATGGCTTTTCTCGGGCTTTTCGGAATGGAAAATATCCAGCAAGATATTTGCCAAGTAGATGGCTTTGGTCGTCGAGCTAATATTTTTGTCTTCACCTGAAACTCCCTTGGGTTCGTGGTGATGCAAAATAGGTAGCAGTATGGAGGCCGGGAAGTTCCAGCTTTTGGCGACCTCGTACCCGAAGAAGCAATGATCGCCCCCAAATGCTGCTATTTCGGCTTCTCGAGGACTCACTTCTCCATCTTCTATCGCATCCAGTACTCCACCAAACTCCTCGGGGAATGTACAAGCGAGAATGAGGGCTCCCAAATTTTGCAGAAGGCCCGAGACAAAAATTTCTTCAAGATTGGCTCCAGGTACTTTTTCCAGAATAAGCCTGGAAGCAATGGCAGACTCAAGAGACTGCTCCCAGAATTCATTGAAATTAAACTTATTGCACGGACCGCTTTTATTAATAGTCAGAAACGAAAACGACAACACTAAACTCTGCACGGCGTTAGTCCCCAGAATAGATACAGCTTGCTGTATCGAGCCAATTTTGGAGGGGAAACTGTAAAACGCTGAATTAGACACCTTAAGAATTTTCGTCGACAGAGCAATATCTTGTGACACTAACTCCGCTACTTCGGAAAGGGTCGTATCTCCTTTGGAGGTAAGCGTAACCAGTTGGGATGCCACAATAGGAAGCGAAGGCAAATCATCAGATGCCAGTACCGCTGCCAACACTTGCTCCCTGGTTGTAGTGGCTTCCGCTTCAGTTTTGCGTAAAGTGTTCATTGTTTTCCTTATTCTTCATATGAGGCAAAGCTCATCTTTTAGTTGGCAAATTACGCCAGTTTCGTACGACTCCATCGCGGTTTTCA
>JBLGAR010000019.1:0-47003 GCA_047612385.1 Cryomorphaceae bacterium
TCAGTAGGAAATCGACAGTGCTGCCTTTTTTGTCGACGGCTCGATAGAGATATTTCCACTGGCCTTTGATTTTAATATACGTTTCATCAAGCCGCCAGCGATGGCCAGACCGTTTTTTGTTCTTACGAAACGCCTTCTCGATGCGCGGGCGTAGTAGACGACCCATCGCTGAATGGCGCTGTGATCAACTTCATAGCCACGTTCTTGCATCAAATCTTCCAGGTCACGATAGCTCAGCGAATAGGCACGTACCACCGCACGCATTGCAAAATGATTTCTTGCTGGTGATGTCGGCCTTGAAAGCGGATCATTTATCGTCCTGTAACTGATGTTCCTGGCAACCGAGTATAGAATGGCTCGCTGAGCCCGCCAACTTTGCGACAGAACCATTTACTCGACCTTTTGACTAACAACGGCCAACCAGGGTTGTTCCGCGCACGGCACCCCGGCTGGACGATAATAGTGATTGAGTACTTTAAACCCGGCAGACTGCAGGTAGGTCTTTGACGTCTCGAATTCCATAAAGTGACCGTAGCGTTGGCCAGACCAGCCCTCACTACTACCGCGCGGATTTGAGGAAAAGAAAATACCGCCGGGACGCAAGGTGCTGCGTAAATCTTGCAAAACGCGTGGCAATTCCTGACCTGGTACGTGAAACAACGATGCGTTCGCGAAAATGCCATCATAGCCTTGGTCGGGGAGTTCCAGGTTCAAGAACTGCTGATGTAGAATCTGGCAGCCGGTATTTTCACGCGCCATGTTACAAAACACTTCGCTGCCGTCCAGTCCGACAGGCCGGTGTCCAATAGATTTAAAATAGGCAAGGTCTCTGCCGGGGCCGCAGCCCAAATCCAGAATATCAAGCTTTTGGGCGGTCGGAAATGTGCTTAAAAATGCCTGGTAATTTTGTGTGACATCGTGATCTTTTGTCCCTTGCCAGAAAGACAAAGCCCTATTTTCGTAATGACCCAGAGTGATCTTTTCGATCTTATCCAGTTGTTCCTTCGGTAACTCTTCTGACATACATGGCCGTCGATAGGTTAATCACATTTATTGAGTAGCAATTTCAAGAGTGCTGGCATTAATATTCATTCGTACTGAAGCGATTTCACATCGTAGCATTCATAGCATGGACCTCGGAATTGATTGCCAACCAGGGTAATCAGCTGCAAACTGCACTATACTCGAGTAAACGTAGGAGTTGGTCATGGGCGGAATAAAAGTTTCACGCGCGTTGGAGCTCAATGAAAACCACCTGGACTGGCTACGCGCCATGACAGATGAATACGCTTTGACTGATCTGGACAAAGCACTGCGAATAGTACTGGACTACGTCATGGATGATGCAGATCCGAGCACGGTATTCGAAGAAGTTCGCTGCAATCACTGTCAAGACACCAGCAACCAGGACTGAGCGATCCAGATCAGTATTCATGTCCTCCGGCTTCAAGAAACATCAATTCAAATGGTTCTGGCAAATTAAATATTCGAAGCGGTAGAAACCAAGGGCCAGGTTTTCAAGCCACTGCCCTACCCAATGTTACCCATCTCCGGTGGCTCAGCCGTTCGAGATTCGGGCGGATCTTTATTCAACGATAAGTGTGTTCTACAGGTGTGGTAATAGCTGAAGTACTTGCGAAGGTTCTGTCGCAAACTTTGATTTTCGAAGTAAAACAGTAATCGTCTGGCGTAATTATCCTGTCAGGGCCAATGCGTAAAACTGCTCTCATGCTAGCAGCGAACTTTTATTTTGGTCTTTTTTAAGCATCCGCCAGGGCTCAATTCGGGCTAGCGTGGCTTGTGCTGACCGGAGCGATTTGAATCCAAGCATGGGTCGGATTATACGCTTAATAAACCGATGATCCTGCTCAACAATATTGTTTAGATATTTGCATTGCCGAATTTTAACCCGCTTGTTTTCATCGACATTGTACTGCTTGATAGAGGCAGTGTTGGCTCCGCTTTTGTCGATGTTGATCAAGCTGGGCTTGCCGTTGGAATCGATGGCTTTGTTTAGAAAACGTAAAGCGGCCTTTCTATCGCGCTTGGCGGTCAGTAGGAAATCGACAGTGCTGCCTTTTTTGTCGACGGCTCGATAGAGATATTTCCACTGGCCTTTGATTTTAATATACGTTTCATCAAGCCGCCAGCGATGGCCAGACCGTTTTTTGTTCTTACGAAACGCCTTCTCGATGCGCGGGCGTAGTAGACGACCCATCGCTGAATGGCGCTGTGATCAACTTCATAGCCACGTTCTTGCATCAAATCTTCCAGGTCACGATAGCTCAGCGAATAGGCACGTACCACCGCACGCATTGCAAAATGATTTCTTGCTGGTGATGTCGGCCTTGAAAGCGGATCATTTATCGTCCTGTAACTGATGTTCCTGGCAACCGAGTATAGAATGGCTCGCTGAGCCCGCCAACTTTGCGACAGAACCATATGGAGCGCATATTGCAAACCTTAAACACCCATGTCACTGTCTTGTATCAAGTACTTTGTTCCTTTAGGAAAACACTTCACAATGAACTTACTTTATCGCAGCGCTTTTGAAATAGGCGCGGATATTAAAGCGCAGCGTATTACTGCCAGAGAGGTTCTGGAGTTTTTTCTCGATCGTATAGCTTCGCTTAATCCGCAGATCAATGCTGTGGTTGCCCTGGATAAAGAGCGTGCACTGGTCCGAGCAGATGAGGCTGATATCGCCGCGAGCAATGGCGATGATTGGGGGCCATTGCACGGTGTGCCGCTGACAATCAAAGATGCGTTTTGTACACAAGGGCTAGTAACTGTTGGGGGAATACCTGATTACAGTGAGCATGTGCCCACCAAAAACGCATTAGCCGTGCAGCGTTACACCGATGCGGGTGCGATTGTTTTTGGCAAGACCAATGTGCCCTTTATGAGCTCGGACTTGCAATCGTTCAATGATATATACGGCGTTACCAATAATCCCTGGGATACTCAGCGTACCTGTGGCGGATCGTCCGGTGGAGCCGCGGCTGCGCTGGCTGCCGGCTTAACCCCATTGGAATTGGGCAGCGATATTGGGGGCTCAATTCGAACACCTAGTCACTTCAATGGCGTTTATGGTCACAAACCTAGCTTTGGTTTAGTGCCGCAACGCGGCCACTTGCCGCCGGGTCAGGATACTCTCAGTGAGACAGATCTGACAGTGGTAGGACCGCTGGCGACCTGTGTCGCAGATCTTGAAGGAGCGCTGGATATTATTGCCGGTGCTGCGCCTGAAGATGCACCTGCCTGGAGAATTGAATTACCCAGGCCATCATTTTCCGATGTCTGTGAATTGCGCGTGGCGGTTTGGTCGGACGATAAATTTTGCCCTGTAGACTCTGAAATAGCCGCCAGTATTGAATCAGCTGGTGGGGCACTTGCCGCGCTCGGCGCTTTTGTTGACTCTAAAGCCCGCCCCGACTTTGATCCTGAAGCGAACCACGTCAACTATGTTCAGCTCCTAATGGCTGCAATGGGTGGTGGTCTGCCGCAGTCGGTCCATGACATGGCAGCCGAAGCGGTAGCGGCCGCTGACCCAGCAGATATGACCGAACCTCTTTTGCAGATGCGGGGTATTTCCCTAAGTCATAAAGCCTGGCTAAAGCAAAACGAACGCCGTTTGCGCACCCAAAAGCGCTGGGAGGAGTTTTTTGAAGAGTATGATGTGCTCTTATGCCCCTGCGCTCATGTACCGGCATTTCCCCACGATCACACGGGATCCATGGACAGTCGTCGTCTACTTGTCAATGGGCAGGAGCGCCCGTATATGGAGCTACTGCGTTGGGCCGGCTTGACGTTAAATACTTATCTGCCTGCGACGGCGGCTCCGATTGGAGAAACACGATCTGGTCTGCCCATCGGGGTTCAAATCGTCGCCCGCAGCATGGGTGACAAAACTTCTCTGGCGGTGGCTAAAATACTGGAGCAGCATCATCGTTCGTTCACCCCGCCGCCTGACTTCGCATAGCGGGATCGGCGCTATCTGCCTTCTAGCGTTCCGGCTTTGGTTACACTTACCTAGACTGTGCTATAACTGTCGCCGATAGAGAGCGAGTTACTGGCCGCCGTGGTCAGCATTATCTGGAATTACCACATGCTTAATTACGCCAAAAAACTACTGGTCCCTGCGGTGGTAGTCGCTGTTGCGATTTTAATTGCAAAGTTTATGCTCGGGTCGCGTGAAGAGTTGCAGCCTATAGAGGCCAAGATTCCACTGCAGCGCGTTCAAACTGTGCAGGTAGAAATAGGTGAAGTTCCGATTTCCCTGGTAGCGCATGGAAATGTCACCGCCAAGCATGAGTTGGAACTGGCGAGCGAGGTCACCGGTAGAGTTGTGTGGGTGGCGGCGAATTTTGAGCCCGGTGAAGTGATACTCAAAGGGCAGGTGTTATTGAAAGTTGAACCAATAACGTATCAGCTAGCGGTGGCAGAAGCCAAGGCCGCACTGGCCAGTGCAGATATGGCCCTGGCCGATTCCAAGGCCTTGAAACGGACCGCAGCGATTGCTGAAGGTAAGTTGAACATTGAAGCGGCGCGGCAGCGGATCGCGAAAACCGAGCGCGACCTGTCGTATACCCAGATCGAGGCCCCTTTTAACTGCGTCATCGATAGACAATCGGTTGAACTGGGACAGTTTGTTAACGTCGGACAAGGCGTAGCGCGTCTGCTCAGCAGTGATACCGCTGAGGTCAGCCTTCCCGTTCCTGCATTCGAGTCCGGGTTTCTGGATGCTACAGCGCAGACTAAGGTCATTCTTTCGGCAAATATCGGCTCCCGGCAACTGCAGTGGGAAGCCTCTATTATTCGTATTGAATCGCGAGTGGACCCACTAACCCGTGTTATTCCAGTCATCGTCGAAGTAGTGAAACCCTACGACTTGAGTGTGCATAGCGACCCTCTGCCACTCGGTCTGTTCGTTGAAGCAAACATTCCTGGAAAACCTATAGCGCACGCGGCGCGCCTGCCCAGATCCGCGCTGCACGCCGGCGACTCAGTGTTTGTTTTGTCAGACGGCGCGCTAGAGCGTCGACAAGTTAATATCGTCTATCGCCAGGGAGATTGGGTTGTTGTAGATGAGGGTTTGAAGGCCGGTGACGAGCTGATCGTAACTCGACTGGATCTCATGTTCGACGGCATGAGGGTGGCGCGCATCGATGCCTAATTCTCGTTATGAACATGAGAGTGGCCCTATCGGGTGGATGGCTTCCAATCCTATTGCCGCAAATTTACTGCTAGTGATAGTGCTCCTTGCCGGGTTTATCGCGGTGGGCGAGATCCGCAAAGAAGTCTTTCCCAGTTTTCCGACCGACACGTTTACCGTTACGGTTCCTTATCCGGGTAGTTCTCCCGTCGAGGTTGAGCAGGGAATCATACTGAAAATAGAGGAAGCGCTACGGGACATTATAGGCATAGAGGAGATCCGCAGCACGGCGAGCGAGGGCGTGGGGGTTGTTACGGTTGAGATGGAACCGGGCAGTGATATCGCCAAGGCATTAAATCAAGCCAAGGTGCGAGTCGACGGTATTCCCGCTTTCCCTGCTGACGCAGAAGAGCCAATTATCGAAGAGGTCATCAGCCGCGGTTTAGCGATGCGCGTGAGTGTCTACGGCGATCTAAATGAAGTCGGACTTAAACAACTCGCCGAACAAACACGCGAAGAAATATTGGACTTGGGCGGGATCAGCGAAATCCGTGTTCTTGGAGAGCGTGAATACGAACTTTCTATCGAAGTTTCTACACAGAGCCTAAGGGCCTATGGCCTGGATTTTGACCAGGTGGTAAGCGCGGTAAGAAGCCGTTCAAGAGATCTGCCCGGCGGCACCGTTCGTACCCAACACGGCGCGATCACTTTGCGCTCGGTGTCCCAAGCCTACACCGGGGAGGAGTTCGCTTCACTGGTTCTGGTGGCGAAAGAGGACGGGACGCGAATCAAGTTGGGCGATGTGGCGCAGATTGTCGATGGGTTCGAAGAGCAGCCCGTACTGAGTACTTTGAATGGTCGCCGTGCTATTACGCTCATTGTCGATCGTGTGGGTGACCAGGACGTTCTGAAAATGACAGAACAGATTCGCAGCTATATTGTTCAAAAGCAGGCGAACCTTGCTGAGGGTGTGTATATCGTCGGTTGGATTGACGAGAGCAGTATTTTGCGCGGACGCATTTCATTAATGCTTCGCAATGCGTTTCAGGGTGCTATTCTTGTGGTGCTGGCTCTGGCTCTGTTTCTTGATCTCACCCTGGCGCTATGGGTGATAGTAGGTGTGCCTTTTGCAGTTATGGGCACTCTTGCGACCATCTACCTTTTGGGACTGCCGATATCAATTAACATTCTCTCGGTGTTCGCTTTCATACTGGTGCTGGGTATTTTGGTCGACGACGGAATTGTTACGGCTGAAAGCGCCTATGCGCGTCTGGAGGCTGAGAGAGACGGTGTGGGCAGTGTCGTGCGCGGGGTGCGTAGAGTTGCGACCGCTACCATTTTTGGTGCGCTAACCACCATGATTGCGTTTGGGCCCACGCTATTTTTGACAGAGGGTTTCGCGCGTTTTATGAGCCATATAGGGCCCGTTGTTATACTGTGCGTGTTCTTTTCTCTTATTGAAACTAAACTTATTCTACCGGCGCACCTGAGACATCTGCGAGTCGGGCAGAGGGCTAAGGGTGGTTGGCGCAGGGTCATCGAAAACATCCAAGGCCGCTTCGCCGCAGGGTTGAAAAACTTTGCCAATGGGCCCTATCGCCGCCTGCTGGAAATTTGTACGCAACATCGTTACACCACCTTGTCAGTATTTGTGGCGGTACTCATCATCTGTATGGCGTTGGTGCCTTCCGGCGTTGTTCGATTCGTATTCTTCCCCAATGTGCCCTCTGATCAAATATCGGTGCAGGTGGATATGCCCCAGGGTACGCCATGGCAGAAAACGCACAGCTATGCGCAGAGGGTTGAACGCGCTGCACAGAAAATGAACGAGCGCTATAAAGAATCTTTGGGAACTGACACCAGTGTTATTCGCCAACTCTTGGTTGTCTCTGAAAGCGACACCAATGCCATGGTGGATATCGATTTACTGCCCAGTGAGGAGCGCACGGTAGATTCAGTGGTGCTCGCGCAGTGGCTGCGCGAAGAGCTGGGTGTACTCGAGGGTATTCGCGCATTTAGCATTGATGCTCAGGCTGGTCCGCCGGGCGCCGATTTGGAAGTGCAACTAAAAGGCCAGAGTCTTGAGAGTTTGCGCTTGGCTGCGAACGATTTAAAAATTGCGCTGTCGACCGTATACGGTCTGCAAGATATCAGTGACAGTTTTAACGCTGGCGGCAAAGAGCTGGATATACAGGTGACGCCTGAAGGAGAGGCTCTGGGGCTTGGAACAGTAGATCTTGCCACCCAGGTGCGGCAGGCCTTTTTTGGAGCAGAGGTGCAGCGTGTGCAGCGAGGTCGACACGAAGTGCGTGTCTATGTGCGCCTGCCCGCCGATGACCGCGCGAAGATCAGTAGTCTCGAAGCGCTTTGGATACGTTTACCGGATGGGCGCAAAGTACCTTTCTCAGTCGTGGGTCAAGCTCGTGAACTGGTGGGTTTGAGTGTGATCAACCGTATTGACCGCAGCCGAGTAGTGAGCGTCGAAGCCGATGTTAATAAAATGATGGTCGAGCCAGGAGAGGTCACTCGCGTGCTGAAAAGCGATATCCTTCCGGCACTAATTAAACAGCACCCGGGCGTTACCTACCATCTTGGAGGCGAGGCGGAGTCCACCGCAGACACCGCTTCGGCCTTGCAATATGGTCTAATTGTGGTGCTATTGATGATTTTTGGTGCACTGGCGATACCGCTAAAAAGTTACGTTGAGCCCCTGCTGATAATGTCAGTTATCCCCTTCGGAATTATCGGCGCCATCATCGGGCACCTGGTGCTGGGGATGGATATTAGTGTGCTGTCTGTTATTGGTATTGTCGGTTTGGTGGGTGTTGTGGTCAACGATTCTCTGGTGATGGTGGATTTTATAAATCACTACATTGATGAGGGCCACGAGTGGCGTGACGCGGTTTTGGAGGCGGGACCCATGCGGTTTCGTGCAGTTATTTTAACGTCAATTACAACCTTCCTGGGCTTGTTACCCATACAGCTTGAAACCTCAATACAGTCGCAATTTGTGAAACCTATGGCTACTTCCGTTGCTTTTGGCGTGCTGTTTGCCACCTTTGTGACCCTGGTTTTGGTGCCGGTTATCTATTTTATCTCTAAGGATATTGATCGCTTTTTTACGAAACTCTGGTCCCACAATACCTTGGTGGTTGAAGACAGTGTTCCTCGACGATAAATCGAGGCTGGTACGCGCCCGCTTCTGAGCGGTCGGCTTTACTAGCCCATTTTTATTCTACTGATTACATAGGCGTGATCGCTGGGCTTGGTGCCGAGATCTCCCGGGCGAACTCCAAGTAGCTCATTACCGTGCAGAATTTCGTATTCCGCTCGTTGGTTCGCTGCCATTGCTTTGCTGACCACCGCGTGCATTAGTACATGTAGCTTGCCGCGATGGTTGTAATCATAGCGCTCAAGCTTCGGCAGTGATTTCACCAGATTGACACTTTCGTCTCCCAGCATAGCGTGTAGGGTAGGGCTATCCTCAAAGTCGTTAAAGTCTCCTGTTACTAAATAGTCCACACCATCTGCGCCCTGCTTTAGTATTAAATCTCTTACTATACTGGCTTGCTGCACGCGCCGACTTAGCTGGGGATCAAATCCCGGTTTGTCGGGTGCAAAAATACTATGTTGGTGTCGTTTGGAGGCGAAGTGAACATTGATAATCGCCAGAGGTTTGGTGCTTCCTTTCAATGTGAAATGAGCCACAAGTGGCTTTCGCGATTCTTCAAATGCTGCTGAATTCTCTCCGAGACGCATGACGCTGTCTTCTATCAGGTTTACCCGACTTTTGTTGAATAGGTAGGCATTGCGGATGTTGCCCCCGGGTTGGCCTCCGTCACTGTCGAGCAAAGGTGGGAGGTCCACCCAGGCATAGTCTGGCCCCCCGGCTTTTCTAATCACGCGAGCCAGTAGCTCCAGCGTTTTGTTGGCTCTGACCTCTTTAGAAAGTTCGGCGCCGTCATTGTCCTGTATTTCCTGTAAGGCAATAATGTCCGGGCTGCCGGCTTGAGATACCACCGCATTCGCCAGCGAATCGAAACGACCATCTCCGACATCATCATCGATGTCCAGTCTTGGGTTTTTGACTTTGTCAGCTGATTCGATCTGCACATCGAGGTTGAAACCATTCAGCGTTAAAATTGTGAGCTGATCTTTAGTTGGGTGCAATTTGGTTTTCTCGATAGAGATTTGGCTTGGCTTTACTTCAATCTGGTGGTTTACCGCGATTTGATAAGAGCCAGATCTAAAATTCAGCGGGCCTGTAACCGTGTTTAGTAAAGTGGCTCCTACATTGAGACGGGGTGCATCCGCGTAGTCGACGATGCGGAAACTGGGAAACCAGCGTTCTGATTGCTCCGCGTCCATGACCACACCACCATGAACGGTTCGAAATTCTGACAGTGCATCGTTCTTTAGCGATACAACATAGTCGCCAAAGGGATTGCTTGCCTGAATAAACGTGGCTCCCGCCTCAATACCCAAGAGCATCCCTTCAAGGCCATTTAAGAATTGCCCTAGTTCGGAGTAAGCCAAGGGGATATTCTCAGCAGTGAGCAGGAATACCTCTATTGGATCTGTTTGTTCTTCCAGTAACTTACCATCGAGCATTTTGAGCTGTGTAACCGGCTTGCCGTTGTCCCCTGAAGCATAGTCAACGACCAGCGCATCAAGTTCCAAAAAGACGCCAGTGGGCGGCTTCCGTTTCGGGCTGTACACAAAAACCCCATCGGAAATTGCCGGATTGGAAAGTGGTTGTGGATCCTGAAGGAAAAAACCTCGACGCGAATGTCCAGTAACAATACCTTGTGTTCGAATGGTCTCATTGCCAAAAGGAGACCAAAGCCCGTCGCCCTGAATTTTGTTTATTGGGGTTAGCTTCACACAAATTACTCCACGTCGGTATCTTGAGCATGAGCTTTTACGCTGACCTGCCTTACTCGTTCCGCTGGGATACTCAGCTGTGCCAGCAGGTATTTTTTGAATGTTGCTGCGTAGGGTTGATCGTCAATGGCCTTTTCCATACACAGCAGCCATGCATCTCGCTCCGCTTCTCCGACGCGGAATTTTTTGTGAAACCCGGGAATGTTGATGCCACCATAATGCTCAGAAAATAAGCGTGGCCCGCCCAGCCATCCGCTGAGAAAATAGGTGAGTTTTTGACGCACTTTGGTTAATTCCGCGGCGTGCATTTGCCGTATTTTCTGCGCCTGAGGAAAGCTGTCCATATTGGCGTAAAAAGCATCAACAAGTCGTGTGATTCCTGATAATTCTCCCGCGGCTCTGTAGGAGTTATCTGCAACACCGTATTTGTGTTCATTGACCAGCATAGGGCATTTTAATCTTCTGTGAATTTTTTCGGCTTTGCCTTTATTAGTAGCTATAGTAACGTTAACACTGGTGCTTTGTGACTGTTAATTCAGTGATGGGCGCCTGTGTTAAGCCTTGAGAGTGTGAGCTTTGAGGCAGTAGCGTTTGGTTTTCATCAGAGACTCCAAGCCAAATTATGAATCAACACGAACAGTTTTACGAAGAGATCCTGGCAGAATTGAAGAGCGGGAAATTAGTGCTTCCAGTGCTGCCGGATGTGGCTCTAAAAGTGACTGACATTGCCAACTGCCCTTTGTATCGCGGGCGGAACCCAGTGTATAAGGTTCAGACAGCGCTTACGCGTCTGGGTCTTAAAATGGTCAAAAATTTGGTTTCCAGTCTGGTTCTTGAGCAAATGTTTCAGGCGCCGTCCAAAAATATTGCCGATCAACTGCAAGAGCTGTGGCAGCACAGTGCTGACGTGGCTGCGCTGTGCCACGTGCTGTCTTCAAAGCAGCCGGGCATTGCCAGCGATGAAGCCATGCTTGCCGGATTGATTCATGACATTGGCGTATTGCCAATCTTGCTTAAAGCGGATGAACACCCCGAATTACTTGCAGCCCCGGCGCTGTTGAAATCAGTAATTGAGGATCTCAGTGCTCCAATCGGAGCTGCAATTCTTAAGAGCTGGGATTTCCCAGAAACTTTGATCGCGGCGGTTTCTCAGCATAAAGATTATCAGCGCGACAGCATCAACGGCCCGGATCTTATAGACATTGTGCAAGTTGCCAATCTTCAGAGTGTGGCGAACGTCGGGCGAATATTGTCTGATGAAGAACTCGCGATGGTGCCCTCGATTATCAAGCTGGCGGTTCAGGTCGGAGTGGAAGTTGAAGAGCTTGACGAGGACAGTGACGAATACAACGCGGCTCTGGCGTTATTTGGCAAAGCTCCAACTTAGCTAGTGGTATTGGACTCAACTTATTGCGGTCGCAGCAGTACTTTTCTTGCTGATATTTTTCGTAGCGAAGAACATCACAATTCCACTAACAAGTAAGTAACTCATTCCTGCTCCCCACTGGTTAGCGCTTAGTAAACCCATATAGAATGTTGTCGCCAGTCCAGCAGCGACAAGGACCCAGCGCAGTTTTTCCCAGTTTACTGCCGCCTGATTCTTGTCCAGTACAACGCCCAACGCTACCAGCGTATACAATAATAATCCTACGTACCCGGCTTGCATCAGATAGGGCATCTCCGCTGAGTTCCAGTTAAACCAGATATCGATGCCGGCAATTAGCAGGAAGTGGGCAAAGATCGCCACCACAGTCCATGTAGGTAAGGCGGGATCATATTTCTCAAAGTTATCCAGATCCGATTTCGTGTGCGGATATTTTGCTATAACGTCGTTGGGGCGATATCCGGTTCGAGATAACCAGATAGTCCATTTTTCTCTGGCGACATTACTGCGCCAGGCGTCTGTCGCCATTTGAACCCAGATATGCAGATTGCCCCAAAAGGGGTTCCAGCTTGCCAGTGGTGTGCTGACACCGTAGACCACTTCTTCGGTCTCGTCCTCTTCGATGAATGTACCAAACAGACGATCCCACACAATCAGAAGACCACCGTAGTTTTTGTCGATGTAGCGAGGGTTTTGGGCGTGATGGACTCGATGGTTAGAAGGCGTCACCATAAACCACTCGAAGAACCCCAGCTTGGGAATATGCCTGGTGTGAATCCAAAACTGATACAGCAAATGTGCACTGGCGATTGTTACATACATCTCTATCGGCATTCCCAGGAAAAAGCAGGGAACAAAAAATATCCAAGTGTGTAGAAAGCTGGTGCTGGTTTGGCGCAGCGCTGTGCTCAGGTTGTAATCTTCACTCTGGTGGTGAACAACATGTGACGCCCAGAAGATCTGACGTTCGTGACTTATGCGGTGGTACCAGTAATAGAGAAAATCGTAGATGAGCAGAGCAAACAGCCAGGCCCATAAAGAATTCATGCTTAGCTTGAACCACGCCCAATGTGCTTCTACACCTGAAAAAACCAGATAGCCGATGTTCAGAAAAACTAGCTTTGTCGCCGTGCTAATGGTGCCCAGGCTCAGGCTGTTGATCGCATCATTGAAGCGGTAGGTATTGTTGCCGCGGAAAACTCCCCAGGTTATTTCTATGAGAATCATCAAGAGAAAAACGGGTATTGCATAAGGGATTAAGTTCACCGATGGCATCCTGACAATTTTAAGAGGTTATTCTAACTGACCTCGCAAGATTTCTCAGCCAGATTATGCAGATGCGTATCGGGCATCCAATCGCCTATATAGCTCAGGACTAACTGGGAATTAACTACCTGTTTGGGCCGTTCGATACGCGCACGTGAGCTGACAATATCGAGTGCGGCAACCCGGTAAGCTTAGGCTATTGTGCGGAAATTTAAGATGTTCTCTACGAATGTCTCCACAGGCATGTCCGCCTGTAGTGCCGTTTGCCCTCTGTGAATCAGCTCCGTGGCTCCGTCACCGATAATCGGTACACCCAGTAATTTCTCACCGCCGGAGTCTGCAATGAGCCTCAGCATGCCATCGGGAATTCGTGAGACTTGGCCCTGGCTATCTCCTGGAAATTAGCGACACCCGCGGTGCCCCCCCATAAGTTTCTAGTGCCTGGGCCTTGGTCATGCCGATGGTTGAGAGTTCAAGGATGGCATATATACCCATTGGTATCTGTTGACTGATCTTGCCGCTACTGAGTCCACGCTTATAGCGTTGTGATCGTTGAGTGCGAGCCCAGCATTTTCGATCCTCAGAGCTCTTACGTTTGCGACCCTCCCCGTTGTGCATAAGGCGCTTTTCAGCGCGATAAATAGTTCCGTCTTCGAGTTCTGTGACCACCTGTGACAGTCCGTCCCAATACACGCGCTTCACGTTTGCGTCGGCAAGGACTTACCGCCGCTTTCATGAAAGGCATCAACGAAACGTTGGGATAGTGCACTGTCCAGAAAGCCAAGCGGGCGTGGATAACGATCAGTCATTGTGATCTCTGCGTCGAGACAGGAGAATATCGAAGCGTATTTTGATGTAATCACACCGCTACCGCTCTTGACGACTGGACTGCAGGCAGCCATGTTGCTAATTCGCACCACCTGGCTCCTGACTTGGGGTAATACCGGCAGCGTGAGGTTTCTATCCTGAATACGTTTTTGCAAGAGAGCCAGTAAATCGAGGACTTGAGCCTGTTGCATGACGTTCTATTTCTATAGGAGTTTTTCAGCGACGGGAGTTTTTTATGATTCGTGTCACCCTATAAATGCTTAGCGTCCGTTCACCGGAGAACTCTAGTTCTACAGGCGGCAATATGCTCAAATGATCTAGACTAATTAATTGGCATCCTGGCGGGGGTAGTATGGAGATATACAGTAATTCCTGGCTTAGTTGCAGCGAAGAGACATCTACCGAGTGGCGGCTATCTATTCGGCTGCGGCTTGGGCCCTGTTGCAAGTCGCCGAAGTGCTTTTCCCGATGACACTCGCTATCGGCGGCTCGTTTTAAGGGCTCTTTTCTAGTCGGTTTCTAGCTCGTAGTGTCTAATTAGAGCTCAAGTGACAATTTCGCGATCTCATTGTCCGGTCCGGCAGCCGGTACCGCACAACACAGCAGAGCTTCGTCGGCCTCCAGAGGCGACGACGGCTTTGTTGCGTAGTGCACTGCCCCCGAAAGTATTTTTGTCTTACAGGCGCCGCACTGTCCGCTTCTGCAGCCAAACTCTGGTGTGAAGCCATGTGCCTCGGCGAAGTTCAATAAGTTCCCATCGCTTGTCGACCAGGCTTCTTCCACCTGAGAATGGGTGAATTCGACGATAGCCTCAGTGGCTGCTGGCGAAGTCACATCGTCGTTCTCGTGAGCGTTATGTCGGCGCAGCGATGCGGGCCCAAATTCCTCAGCGTAAATTCTCGCGTCACTAACTCCTAGTTGGCGCAGCGTGTCGTAGGTCGATTGCATAAAACCAGAAGGGCCGCACAGGTAGAAGTCGTAATCAGCCATTGGTAGTGCTGCCTGCAAAAACTCAACAGAAATTCTTCCATGGTGATGGTAGTCCTTACCGGCGTGCATTTCCGTGTCGATTTGACTCAGTGCCCAAAGGCTTCGAATGCTGCCGTTTGACTGATCCGCAATAGCGTTGAGTTCATTAAAGAAAGCGCGCTGTGTTTTCGAGCGTGCCGCGCTAATGAGCGTAATGGGGCGAATATGGCGTGTACGCACTCCTTCTATGAGAGCGTGCCGGGCCATCGACACCATTGGTGTGATACCAACGCCCGCCGCTATTAGAACCGCCGGGCGCATTTCGCTGGTATCGAAAGTAAAGTTTCCGCACGGGGCCTTGGCCTCAATAGTGTCGCCGACGCTTATTTTATCGTGGATGAAGTTGGAACACAGGCCACCTTGCTGGCCGTCGTCTTCGCCTCGCTCTCGCCTAACACTAATGCGAACATGGGGGTCTGATGGTGCGCTAGATACTGTGTAAGTGCGTATCGCATCGCTGCCGTAGATAGGAATCTTAACGGTAAGGAATTGCCCTGGCATAAATTTTGCGATCGGTCGATCTATCGGTTTGAGATACAGGGATCTAATTTCTGTACTTTCCTCAACAATGTCAGCGACGGTGTAGCTTGACCATTGATTTTTCTTTGCATCCGCATCACGTAATTTTTCTGCCTCTTCCCAAGTGCCGCTGAGTAGTGAGTTAGGTGAAAACTCGTTGAGCTTCCATTGTAGTGGTAGCGCGTTGTTGATCCAGCGGCCATGATCAATATGGAATTTCCACAGCCGTTGAGCACCTTCAAAAAACTCCGTTTCTGGGGTATCCCATAGAATTTCCACAGTGCCCGTCAACGTCAGCAAGTGGCCATTTTCGAAATCGACGAACAAGAGCCCGGCGCGCGAGTTCTCGATGAAGTTCCCGAAGGTGTTGAAGTGGTTATTGCCCAGATAATCCGGGATTGTGAGAGTCGTTGTGTTGTCTAGCCGAATAAATCCAGGGCGGCCTCCCCGATGAGATACATCAGCACCCTCACTGGCATCAGTCGTGTCATTGTCCACGTGGCTTGCAACAAAAAATGTGTCGCTGCGCGCAATGAGCTCCCTGGCTCTTTTGTCGAAGCTCTTGATGTCTTCGACATCACTGACTGGCATTGAGTTGGGGTCGAGAAATTCTAAATCGCGTGTCTGAATGTACTGTGGACAGTTGCCAAATGATTGGTCAACTTCTAGCTGAATCTGGTCGGCAGTAAAGGCTTTTATGTGCGTGGACAGCCGGTTCCGTCTCCGTGTTGGAAGCTCGATTCCCAGTAATCCTATTCGTGTGCCTTCTTTGAGTGAATCGCCCAGTGGATCTCCACCTACCGGCAATGCATTGATCTGTATAGTTGTGTTGTCATTGGATTCAATAAATCCGGGTTGACCAAATAATATGGACGCCCAGGGCCAACCTTTGTCGTCCGCATGACCTGCGAAGACAAAGGGTAGCTTTCCAAAGAAGTCTCGGTGCTGGTCCGGCATATGGTCCCGAATGACACGACTGCCAAAGCGTTCCATTTGCTCTCGCACGCCCATTTTCTCCTGAATGGCCTGCTCTCCGGCGTGAAAGGGCGATGAGGTTTTAGCTTCTTTTCTGTTTGTTTGCATTGCTTAATTCCTCATCACGTTGCTAAAAAATACCAGGCTGTATCAGGCCGCGAGACCCACCGCAGTTGCTTGCATTGGAATAAAGCCGTCAAGTTGCTCAATTCGCGCTAACCAGCTGCGAATATTGGCGTACTCATCCAATGACACATTGCCTTCGGGGGCGTGTGCAATATAGGCATAGTTGGCAATGTCGGCGATGGTGGCGTGTTCACTCACCAGCCAGTTTCGGCCCTCCAGATGCTGATCCAGATCTTTCAGGATCTGGTGAGCCGTTGCGATAGCGTTGTCGTGATCCAGCGTCGCACCGAACACATTCACAAGGCGCGCCGCAGCCGGACCGAAAGCTATCTTTCCCGCTGCCACTGACAGAAAACGATGAACCTCTGCGGCCTGGGCCAAATCTTCCGGCAACCAGCTGCGTTGTTCGTCGTACTTACTAGCCAGATAGATCAATATGGCGTTGGAGTCGGAAATTGTGCTTCCTGCGTCTTCCAAGACTGGCACCTGGCCGAAGCGATTTTTCTCAAGGTATTCCGGCTGCTTGTGCGCCCCATTGGCGAGATCCACGTCGACAATATTTGCATCGCGTCCAAGAATGGACAAAAAGGTTTCTACGCGGTGTGAGTGCCCGGATAGGGCGTGACGATAGAGTGTGATAGTAGACATGATAATTTCCTTTTTCGTTTGGGTTTGGGTTGGTGTTGGTCTTCTGGTTTGGTAAAAACGGCAGTTCCGCCGCCGTGTTTTAGAACAGGGTTCGTTCTGTTTCCCTAATGGGCATTTCGTTGATGCTGGCATCTCGCGAGCGCATCAGGCCTTCCTCATCGAAATCCCAGTGCTCATTGCCGTAGGCGCGAAACCACTGGCCGCTGTCGTCGTGATATTCATATTCGAAGTGCACGGCAATGCGTTCGCCTGCGAATGTGAACAGCTCTTTTTTCAACTTGTAGTTGAGTTCTTTCTCCCACTTGCGCTCCAGTAAGCTGGTGATTTCCTCTCGCCCCTGAACAAACTCGGCTCTGTTGCGCCAGGTAGAATCTTGGGTGTAGGCGAGCGCGACGTTTCCCGGATGTTTTGTGTTCCAGAGGTCCTCGGCTCGCTGTACTTTCTGCCTCGCTGTTTCGAGGGTGAAGGGTGGCTTGAGGATTTTTGTCATCTTGTTGCTCCGATAGATGTAGTTTTTTTGTATACAGTTTTGTTTAGATTGAATTTAAAGGTATACCGATCTGTATACCTAGTCAAGTAAAAAGAGCGAAATAATTCTATAGCACTGAATTTTATAGATAAATAATTAAAAATTGATCTCTATTTTCGCCATAAAAATTCAAAAATAATTGAAATATTGATCAGAAAAGAGATTTAAACTATACTGATTAGTATATTTAGCTATTGAGGAGATCTTCATGCCGGCCGTATCGAAAAGGGAGCAAATCATTACCAAGGCATTGGAGCTGTTTTATCGCAATGGATTCAACGCCACGGGCGTCGATTTAATCTGCACGGAGTCCGGAGTTTCCAAAAAAACCCTGTACAACCACTTCAAGTCTAAAGATGAACTTGTATTGGCTGTGCTGCGCAAGCGGGACGAGCTGTTTAGAAATCGAATTATGCGGGATACAGAGCGTCTCGGGAGCACTGCCGAGGAAAGACTGTTGGCAATTTTTGATGCGCACGATACGTGGTTCAAGGAGGCAACATTTTCGGGCTGTATGTTTGTTAACGCGGCGGCAGAGTTCGCGCCCCACGATGACCCGAACCACAAAGTGTGTGCCGAACATAAGCGTTTGGTGCGGGACTATATCTGTGGGCTGGCGGAGCAGGCGAATGCCCGTGATCCGAAAGCCTTGGCGGCTCAGTTGAATCTGTTGCTGGAAGGCTCGATTGTAGAGGCCCATGTGAGCGGAAATCTGGAAGCGGCGAAGCTGGCGAAATCGATGGCCGGAGAAATTGTTGCTCGCGCTATTTAGTGAATACTGCGCCGAAGGATTAGTGAGGCGCACGA
The DNA here is from genome assembly GCA_047612385.1 of Cryomorphaceae bacterium. Lineage (GTDB taxonomy): Bacteria > Pseudomonadota > Gammaproteobacteria > Pseudomonadales > Halieaceae > JBALVT01. The sequence continues at coordinate 18,151 of JBLGAR010000019.1, forward strand.
CACAGTGACAACACCAATTAGCGCCATAGGCCACAAACTGGCGAAGAGTTCAGCGATTGTCATAGATTTCAAAAAACTGCCCAGTACTATTTCCAGAAAATGTTTGAGCGGATTAATCTGCGCTATTAGCTGAAGAGGCTCAGACATATTGTCCACCGGGCTTATAAAGCCGGAAGTTACCATGATGAATATCATGCAACCAAACAAACCCAGAAAAGCCTGTTGTTGAGTATTGCACACCGCAGAGATGGTTAAGCCTATTCCAGAGACGGCGAAGACGAATACCAGCATGCTGAATAGCATCATTAGCATACTGCCGTTAAATGCGATGCCAAAAGCGAATATAGCCAGGATTGTTACGACTGTTCCGGCGAACATACCACCGAATACGGCGGGCAGAAGCTTGCCTAAAATTATTTCCACGGTACTAACCGGCGACACGACCAGTTGGTCAAAAGTACCCATTTCTCGCTCTCTGGCGACAGAAAGTGCGCTCATAGAGAACGTAGGTATTAGTGCTAGAGTTGCCACCAAGGCGGGTACCATGTACCACGCGAATATTAGGTTCGGGTTAAACCAATGCCTGACAGTGGCGACCGGGCTGGGTTTCGCCGATGGTGAAATGCCCTGCGCAAGCTCACTGTTGAGCTCGTTGGCAATACCTTGAATGTAAGAAAATGTAATTTGAGCGGTATTGGCTCTGCGGCCATCAAAGGTGAGCTGCACCTGTCCAGGCTCCCCGTTTTCTATCCGGCGTGAAAAGTCGGCAGGCAAGTGAGCGGCCAATAGCACCTCTCTACGATCTATGAGTATGTCCAATTGCTTGTGACTCGGCAGCACAATAACTGAATCGACAAAGCTGGCCGACTCTATGCGCATGACCAGTTCCTGTGACCACCTGCCGCTGTCTTCATTTATGACTGCGATATTGATATTGCGCACTTCCATGCTTGCTGCGAAGGAGAATACTAACAGTTGCGCCAGTGGCGCCCCTATCAACATTTGTCTGGCCGCGGGGTCCCGGACCAGGGTGATGAACTCTTTTACAATGGTATGTCGAAGTGGGCCCAGCATTAATCCAGACCCTCACGCGTTTTCATAAACGTTAGTCCAAATAGCAAGGCACCGAGTATTAGCATAGACAGAATATTGGGAATTAAATCGGACCAAACATCCCCCGCCAGAAAAATACTTTGTAAGCTGGCGACAAAATAACGGGCTGGAACAAGATGAGTAATCCACTGAATCAGTTTTGGCATGCTTTGGATTTCGTAAACAAAGCCAGATAGCAAAAGTGATGGCATGAAGCCGACCAGGAGGCCAGTTGAGGCAGCCTGAAACTGACTTGCTGAAACCACTGAGATTAACAGGCCCATACCCAGTGCTGGCAGCAAAAAAGCCGCGCTGACCAGTAATAACGCCCCGGTTGATCCTCTAAGAGGGACGCCGAAAAAACTCGTAGCCAAGGCGGTGCAGCCCGACATCGCCAGCATGCCAAGCACAAAATACGGAATTAGCTTGCTCAGAATGATTTCTGCTTTGCTCGCCGGGGTCGACATCAGGGCTTCCATCGTTCCGCGCTCCCACTCTCGGGCAATTACCATAGCGGTTAGCAGTGTGCCGATGATGGTCATTACCAGGGCGATGGCACCGGGAAGCAAAACTCGACTGCTGTCGAGCTCGGGGTTAAACCAAAATCTTTGTTGTAGTTGAATTCCAGACTCGCTTTGCACAGATGATCCAGCCTGTGTTGTCATCCAGTTATTGAATACTCCCTGGGCATACCCAGCAGCGAAATTTGCCGAGTTGGGCCGTGCGCCGTCGGTGACAATTTGAATTTCCGCACTGCGGTATGGGTCCATCATGCGAGCGTCAAAGTCTTGTGGTATCACCATGAATACGGTGAGATCACCTGTCACCAAGGAGCGTTCGACTTCTTTACGGTGTCTTGCCGGGGTAACGTCAAAATACGGGGTGGCGTCGTAGGCGGCGGCCAGGTCTCGTGAGTACGCGCCGTCATTTTCCAGGACCACGCCAATGCTCACGTTTTTGACATCCAGTGATACCCCATAGCCGAATAAAAAAAGCAGCACTGGAGGTAATACAAACGCGATAAGCAGTGCCGAAGGGTCTCGCACTATCTGTAGGGCCTCTTTTTTTACCAGCGCTATAAGGCGGCCTATCTTCATATAGCAGCCACCATATCAAGCTTCTCATTTTGTTTTTGAACCAGTTCAATAAAGGCATCCTCCATGGAGGGTTCGGGGTTGTTGTGAGTTGCTACGCTGGCTTTCAGAGCATCCGGCGTATCCAGTGCGATAAGTTCTGCGCGATTTACCAGTGCGACTCGATCGCAATACTCGGCTTCATCCATAAAGTGAGTGGTGACCATGATGGTTACACCACGTCTCACCAGGCCGGTAATATGTGTCCAAAACTCTCGTCTGGTGAGAGGGTCTACCCCCGATGTGGGTTCGTCCAAAAACAACACGCTGGGCCGATGCATTAGTGCACAAGCCAATGCCAGGCGTTGTTTAAATCCCAGGGGAAGTAGGTCGGGTGATTGTTTTAAGTAAGGTTGCAGCTCGAAGACTTCGATCATTTCTTCTATGCGCCGCTTTTGCTTTGCGCCACTCAAGCCGTACACGCCGGAATAAAAACTCAGGTTCTGCTGTACATTCATCAGGCCGTAGAGCGAGAACTTCTGAGCCATGTATCCAAGTTGCACCTTTGCTGAGCTGCTCGCACTGCGCAAATCCAGCCCTACTACCTCAGCTTTTCCCTCGGTGGGTTTCAGCAGGCCGCAAAGCATTTTGAAGGTGGTTGATTTGCCGGCGCCATTGGGGCCCAAAAGGCCAAAGATCTCACCGCGGTTCACCGTAAGGCTTACCGAGTCTGTCGCCGTAAAATCTCCGAATCGCTTGGTCAGGTTCTGGCAGCTCACCATGACCCTTCGCTCGGTAGTGATTTCGTCCATTCTCTCGGCGACTTCGGAATGACCGCCCGGGCCACCTCCGAGTAAATCGATGAAAGCATCTTCAAATCTCGGTGGTGCAGATTTCCATTCGGCTCCGCACGAATGTACCAGTTGCTCAAGGCTACTCAGGTCGGAATCTTGCGCAATGACTAAGCGAACGGACGCGCCTTGGATGACGCCATCTCTTACAGATTTCAAGTCCAGTGCGTCGGTTAACAATTTGCGTCGGTCTCCGGCAATGCCGGTTATCACCAGACTTCTACCGTCCAATCTCTGCGTAAGAATTTTGGGTCCACCTGCGAATACCACTTTTCCATGATCGAGAAGCAGCACTTCTTCGCAGCGTTCCGCCTCATCAAGATAAGCCGTCGCCCATACGACGGCCATGCCTTCCTGGGTAAGCTCCTGCACCATCATCCATAACTCCTGGCGGCTTACAGGGTCTACGCCAACGCTGGGTTCGTCCAGCAAAAGCACTTTCGGCGTTGCCATAAGAGCGCATGCCAGACCCAGCTTTTGCTTCATCCCGCCAGAGAGCTGGCCGGCGAGTCTTTTGGTAAAAGGTTCGAGATTGGTAAAATCCAGCAAACGTTGAAACGTGTGCTTTTTTTCAGGACCTGCAAGCCCCCGGAGATTTGCGTACAGGTCCAAATTTTCATTGACCGACAAATCTTCGTAAAGCCCGAATCGTTGTGGCATATAACCGGTAATGTCATGAATCAATTTGCTGTCATCGGCTACATTGTGCCCCGATATCACCGCAGAACCCTGGGAGGGCATCATAAGAGCGGCCATAATTCGCATCAGGGTGGTTTTGCCTGCACCGTCCGGACCCACCAACCCCGTTAAGGTTCCGGCTTTGATTTCTGCGTTAATACCCGACAAGGCCTCGAATTCATCAAAGCGCTTACTCAGGTTGGTAAGAGTTATTGCGGAGTTCACAGGCTAGCTGTCCGATAGCACCACGGTGACCGGCATGCCCTGGCGCAAGAATTCATCCGCATTGGTGACAACAATTCGCAAGCGGTAGACAAGGTCGGATCGCAGCGCTTGAGTTTCAACGCTCTTTGGTGTGAATTCAGCTCTAGGTGAAACAAAACCGATTTGCCCAGCGTACTCCTTGCCCTGTGTGTCTGTAATGATCCTCACTGATGCACCGGGCACTGCTAGACCCAGGGATGGCTCATCAACATAGGCGCGAATATAGACACTCTCCGCCAGCGACAATGTGTACACCGGAGCGCCAACGCCCAGCATTGCACCGGGCTCCCGGGACCGTGTCATGACAATGCCCGCACTGGGAGAGTACAGTTGTGTGTCGCTCAGTTGGGTATTGAATTGCTCGCGCTGCGCCTTAGCAGCCGCGAGCCCGGCCTCGGTGGCAGCGATGTCTTCGCGGCGAGAACCTTCCATCGCCAGCCCCAATGCTTCCTTGCTCGCTGCGAGTCGTGCACTGGTCTGTTCGAACTGGGCACTGGCATTGTCCAGAAACCTCTGGGTTCCGATTTTACTGGCCACGAGTTCTTGTTGGCGCTTTAAGTTGGTTTTGGCATTGCTGTCGGCGGCCTGGGCCTCTTTTACCGCTTCGCGCGCCTGTTGGATCTCTTGGGGTCTGGATCCTGTCTTGACTAATAGCAATCGCGCTTCGGCTTCGCGAACTCTCGCCTCGGCAACTGCCAGCGCTTCAGTGAAAGGCTTGCTGTCTAAACCGGCAAGCAGTGTTCCAGCCGCGACAGCATCGCCTTCTTCGACATGCATTTCCTGTAAGCGTCCGGCCACTCTAAAGCCCAGTTGCACCTCGCGAATATCCACATTGCCGTACAAGGTGAGTGCACTATTGTCATCGGGCTGATTCCAATGTGACCAAGCGTAGTAGGCTCCGCCCAGGCTAGCGAGAATAAGTATGAAGATAAGTCTTTGCTTCATAGGGAGGGTTCTCCAATAAATTGTTGCTGCAATAGGCGATGCAAACTCGCCTTAACCGTTGCTAAATTAGCGGGAGTGCTCACAGGCCATCCCATGTGACGCCCAACGGTCGCCGGCGCCATCGCAAACACCAGAACCTGGCTAGCCAGGAATATGCCCCGTAGGCGTGTCGCTTCGTTTTCCTGCGCTATTCCCTCCGCCATGGCTGAAAATGTGGATAGGAAGCCGAGCAAGCTTTTCATAAATCCTTCGTATAGAATTTCAAAGGCATCACTGGGGTCCTGCTGCTCACGCATGATCAATCTCGCCCAGGATTTGAATTCGGGCCGACTGAGAGTATCGAGTATGGCAAACAATAGAATTTCTATGATGTCAGCACAGCGCGCTCTGCGGTCGTGGTCGTTGATTCTGATAGAGGCGAATTGAGCCCGAACAGAGGCAACCTGCGGCATTAATTCCAGCTGCATTTGTTCCGATATGTGTTCGAACATAGCCAGGTATAGGCCGCGCTTACCGCCAAAGTGGTAGCCGATTAAGGCCTGATTAACCCCTGCCGAATCTGCTATTGCCCGGTTGCTGGCGGCGTCGAAGCCCGCTCTACCAAATGCGTCCATAGCAGCGGTGAGCAATGCTTCACGGGTTTTCTCTCCCCGGTTGGTTGGTGTCTGAAGTTCCATGGGAGAAGTATGGCAAATCTTCCAGTTTAGTCAATCGATTAAGTAATAATTAGCTGGCTTTGAGCGATAAATTAATATCTTTATTAATCAATTACTTATATGTATGCAAGTACTCACTTTTTTTATGAGAAAAGATACGGTAGGCAAACTTGTGTCTGGGATCAGCAAGATGGTGCTCGATTAGTGTCGTGCTCCAGCGGCTAAAATCAAAGGCCGGAAGCACGGTATCTCCGGCAATTTTCGCTTCAACAATCGTCTCATAGACAGTGTGTGCAAGGGGTAGGGCGGCACCAAAAATCGTTACTCCACCGATCACAAAGAGCTCATCACTATGCGCGCTTCCAAGCTCAATGGCCGCTTCAAGAGAGGCTACTAATTTGACCCCCGGTGCGCACTGGTAATTTTCGTTAGTGGTGATGACAATGTTGAGCCGACCAGGCAATTCGCAGCTGTGATCCTCATAGGTCTTCCGGCCCATAATGATCGGCTTGCCCATTGTTGTTGTTTGAAAATGAGCGAACTCGTCGGGTAGATTCCAGGGGATCTTGCCCTTATCGCCGATGCAGTGATCCAGCGATCTGGCGTAAATTAGGCTGACCACAGCCGTTCAGGATTTTAAGGACACGATGACCTTGCCCTCTACTTTGCCTGCTCCGATGTGCTCTATAGCGGAGAGCGCCTCTGCGAATGGAAACACCTGGTTGTTGGATACCTGCAACTCATTCTTCCTCCAGTGCCCAATCATGTCATTGTGAGCATCGAGTAATAATTGTGGCGAGAAGCCAACGGGCATGGCGCCTAGCAGGGAGATATTTTTAAACAGAGTTTCTTCCACTCGGATTTTTGGCCACTCTCCACTGGCATAGCCAATCACCACAAACCGGCCTTCAAATGCCGTTGCCTTAAATGCGGCTCGCCCGGCTTTGCCTCCAACCGGGTCAAACACCAGTGTCGCGCCTCTTCCGCCGGTGAGTTCCCGAGTGACTTCGGTGATGTCTTGTGAGCGATGATCTATGACGGCATCGGCGCCCAGGCTTTCGCAAAATGCGACTTTGCGGGGCCCTCCGGCCACTGCAATAACGCGCGCCCCTTTGGCTTTGGCCAACTGGACCGCCGCACATCCAGAGCTACCAGAAGCGCCTAATACCAAAACTGTGTCGTCGGCGCTGATATGTGCACGTCGGACTAGCCCAATCCAGGCGGTTTGATAGGGGATAAAAAACCCGGCGGCCTCTTCGCCCGTCATTTCCTCGGGGATGGGGAATGCCGCTTGAGAGCGCATCAGGCAAAAGTCGGCGAGCCCGCCTCTACCGATCTGGAACAATGTAGGACCCAGAACGCGTTGGCCGATGAGTGCTTCATCCACTCCAGCGCCTACAGCAACGACTTCTCCCGCTGCTTCCTGCGAGGGCGTGAAGGGCAGTGGTGGAGTCAAAGGGTAGTTATCGTCGCACATGAAAACATCGGGCAAGCCCAGGCCGGCTGCTTCGACCTTTACTTTTACCTCACCGTCACCGGGTTCGAAATCCTCTGCTTCTTCATCGAGTGAGAGCACTTCTTTGGGTGGACCAAATTTGTGTACTTTCCAAGCGCGCATGTTGTTCCCTATCTTTTTAATGGTGCACAGTTGCAGTGTTTTCCAATACTGTAGCCCAAATGGATACATTCATCATCGTCGAAGATAGATTTCTGAGGACGATTGATGATTTACTATTGTTTGCCAAGGTTGTGCTGTTCATCGCCGGCGATGCCACCGCACTGGATATCGAAGTCCCCGACTATGAGATACACCAGGCAAAGGTATCGAATCGTCGACTAATGCAGAGCGTCCGTCGTAACTGACAAAGTGCCTGTCTTCGCGATCATACATCAATTTGTTTGAACGATAGAGAGACCCGCTGGTGTTGAGTTCGAAATGCCCATCACCGACATCAGTTTTGTAGGGGATGACCGCTCCGCAAAGGGTGCAGTACACGCCGGCGATGTTTACCCCGCCAATTGTATCTATAAACATCTCGTGCCAGGCCAGAATTCTTTTTGGGTAGGCGCGCACATCACCGTTGATTTCAATACTGAAAACAATATTGTCCTTCTCCAGATACTCGGCGTTATCTGCGGCGATCACTTGCGGATGTCGCAGCCCGCGATACCACTGATTGATGTCTTGACCGAAGTTCTGTCCGGGTTTCTCCTCGAGTAGTGACCATCACCGCGCGCCGCGTGAGCGGCGGTGAGGCATAACTGACTACTTCCAGAACCGTATGTGCAGTCATGCAGTGCTGCTCCAGAGTTCCTCTTGCGGAAGAGCTCTTTGGTGATTCAAAGTCCTGCTTATAAAACGACAGGGTGTCTATCCATCGACTTTGGATTGACACGTTTGTTCCCCAGTGTTTATGTCCACACTCAGCCCCCTCGATGACTACTGCGGGTAGACAGCAAAGTGGTATCCAAGATTGACGTTCTCTGGCACTAATGACGCTATAATTGACGGGAAATAGTGTGTCGCAATAACCCAATGCCCCGGAGTAAATGAGCATGAATGGCGCTGAGAGCCTCTTAACCACCTTAATCAATAACAACATCGATGTCTGTTTTACCAACCCCGGTACCTCCGAGATGCATTTTGTCGCGGCGCTCGATGAGGTGGAGGGCATGCGTTGTGTTCTGTGTCTTTTCGAAGGGGTGCTCAGTGGTGCAGCCGACGGCTATGCGCGAATGGCCGGGAAGCCCGCGTCGACCCTGCTGCATCTCGGCCCGGGTTTAGGCAATGCTCTGGCAAACTTGCACAATACCAAAAAAGGACACGTGCCCGTGGTGAATATAGTAGGGGACCACGCGACCTACCATTTGGAATATGACGCGCCTCTCACCGCAGATATTGAGGGCATCGCCGGGCCGGTGTCTCACTGGGTACATACCTCAAAGTCGCCTGATCAAATTGCTATTGATACTGCCGAAGCGGTTCGTCAGGCGGGGATAGGGCAGGTCGCAACGTTGATGCTGCCTGCGGACGTATCCTGGGGCGATAATCCCAATGGCGCAGAAGCTGCTGTGGCTATCGCACCTCCTCTTGCGGTGCCAGCCAGCCGGCTTGATGACGCCGTCGCTAAACTGAAGTCAGGCAATAATTGCATGATCATGGTCGGTGGTCGCAACATCAGCGCAGAGCAGGGGCTTATGCTCAGCAAAATTGGCAAAGCCAGTGGCGCGAGAATCTGTACGGATGTATTTCCAACCCGATTGGCCCGAGGCGCTGGTAGAGCGGTAATAGAGCGTCTACCTTACCTGGCGGAATTGGCGATCGATCACATCAAAGATATCGATCAGCTGATTTTGATTGGTGCGGCGGAACCTGTTTCCTTTTTCGCCTATCCGAATGTCCCCAGTGTGATCGCCCCCGAGCATTGTGAGCAAACATTGTTGGCTGGCCCCAATGATAATATCGATCAACTGCTTAAGGATCTTGTAGGCCGCTTTGATGCGGCTGATATTGAACCAAACGTTCAACCACTAGTGCTACCAGATTTGCCTACCGGCGCACTGGATGTCAATGCCGTCGCCCAGGCGTTGGCTCATTATATCCCGGACAATGCCATTGTTGTCGATGAGGCCGCCACTTCGAGCATGCCAATTTTTCCTCAGACTTTTAAAGCTCGTCCGCACGATTGGTTGAATCTCACCGGCGGCAGTATAGGTTGGGGATTGCCAGGTTCAGTGGGTGCCGCTATAGCTTGCCCGGATCGCAAAGTGATTTGTTTGGAAGGTGATGGCAGTGCCATGTACACCATTCAATCACTGTGGACGATGGCCCGAGAAAATCTGGATATAGTTGTCGTTATCTTTAACAACCGGAAGTACAGCATTCTCGAATTAGAATTTAGTCGGACCGGCGCGAGAGGCGGAGTGCCGGGCCCCAAGGCAGCCAGTACACTGGATATTGGCAGCCCTGATATGAACTTTGTTAACATCGCCAACGGTATGGGTGTGTCTGCCTCCCGGGCGACAACCGCTGAAGAATTCAATACACAGTTGGAAGCGGCGTTGAATTCTCCCGGCCCTCATCTCATAGACGCTATTGTGCCGACCGTTTTCTAGCGGACAGCGTCGCGCGGACAGCGTCGCGCGGACAGCGTCGCTATAGATGTTATTGCGCCGCTGAGTACGCCAGAGCAAAACTTCGCACTAAAATTGATCGTCTGCCAATGCCATCGTCATGTCGCTTCCGGACTTTGCCGCTGCCAGATAAGCAGACACACGAGGCATGACTTGCTCGGCATAGAAACGTGCGGTAATAATTTTTGCACTGTAGAACTCTTCGTCCTCGGTCATTTTTGTCTTTGCCACCAAGGCCGCTTTAGCCATTAGCCAGCCACCGACAAGGGTGCCTGCGGCCATCAACACATTGACTGCAGTGGCTCCTGGCAATTGCGGATTGTCCAGATACTGCGCCAGTATCCAATTCGAAGCTTCCTCTAGTGAGTCTGCGCCGGACGCCAGTGACTCAGCAATAGATGTCATGTCACTGCCCTGCGCCCCGACTTCACTTTGCGTGGCGCGAATCTCTGAGATCAAACGCCCCAGTTCAAGCCCATTGTCACGAATCAGTTTGCGACCCATCAGATCGTTGCCCTGAATACCCGTTGTACCTTCATAGATTGTAGCAATACGCGCATCGCGCATGTATTGGGCCGCCCCTGTTTCCTCAACAAAACCCATGCCGCCGTGAATCTGCACACCCAAAGAAGTCACCTCTTGCGCAACCTCAGTTGACCAGGCTTTTGCCAGCGGAGTTAGCAGCTCCCCACGAGCGTTCGCCAGCTTGGCGGTCTCGGGGTCTTTGTCATGATGAGCGCAGTCGAAGGCAGATGTTGCGACGTAGCACACCGCTCGAGATGCTTCCGTGAGTGAGCGCATTAACATGAGCATGCGGCGGACATCGGGGTGGCGAATAATGGTACTTATGGTCTTTTCACCCGGGGCAATGCCCTGCACGCGGTCTCTTGCGTAAACCACTGCATGTTGGTATGAGCGGTCTGACAGGGCTACACCTTGTACCCCAACGTTTAGACGTGCGTGATTCATCATGGTGAACATATGAGATAAGCCCTTGTTCTCTTCGCCCACTAAATAGCCTTTCGCGCCGCCATTCTCACCAAAACTCATGACACAGGTGGGGCTAGCGTGAATACCCATCTTGTGCTCGATGGAGACGGCGTAAACATCATTTCGATCACCGATTGTCCCGTCGCCATTGACTAAAAACTTGGGAACCGCGAAAAGGGAAATACCTCTTACGCCCGCGGGTGAATCGGGCGTGCGCGCCAATACAAGATGCACCACGTTGTCAGTCATCTGATGATCACCCCAGGTGATATAAATCTTGGTGCCACTAATGAGATAATGATCGCCTTGGGGTATTGCCTTGGTGCGAACAGCCGCCAGATCTGAGCCCGCCTGGGGCTCTGTCAGGTTCATCGTTCCAGTCCACTCGCCTGAGATCATTTTTTCCAAATATGCTTTCTTTAAACCGTCACTGGCATGAGTTTCAATCGCGCCGATGGCACCTTGGCCCAACAGCGGGCACAAGGCAAAACTGGCATTGGCTGCGTTCCACATTTCTGTCGCAGCCATACCAACGCTCTCGGGTAAACCCATACCGCCATACTCGGGATTGCACGGAAGTGCCGCCCAGCCACCGGCAACAAATTGCTGGTAGGCCTGCGCAAAGCCCTCGGTTTCTTGCACTGCGTTGTCTTGGCATTGCGCACCGTTTTGATCACCCACCCTATTGAGGGGGTCGAGGACTCCACTGGCAAACTTACCGGCCTCGTCAAGAATGGTGGCGACTAAATCCGGGCTCGACTCCTCGAATCCGGGCAGATCGCAAACCCCCGACAAACCAGCCAGTTCATACAGTACAAAAGTCATGTCTTTAATCGGAGCGGTATAGTCGGACATAGTGCCAATCCTCGGTGCGGTGTTAGCGTGCAAAACATAGGGTCTGAAATTAAAAAAAGTGTAGTGCATGAACCTGCTGTCGACGCGGGGGAAAATCACCCGTATTGTCGAAGTTGTGTATAGGTCTTACTTTTTTTGGTCTGCAGATCGTAGCGTGTAGAGTTGTTCAAATAGCGATTTGCGATACATCTGCTGTTGATTGTAGCGCACTATGTGTAAGCCCGCCAAAGGCTATAAAGCAGCTGCGTAAGATACTCGATACGGTGCACAGAACAGCCGCAGTAGACTTATCGTGAGCCGATGCTCTGCTTTGTCAGTTGTCTTAATCTTTTCAATAGGTATCCAAGTTCTATAGGCTACTCAATAGTTCCTGACAATCGGCCTGTATTTTCAAATGTGCGATGTCGTCCGCCCGGGTCTTTCCCGGATTGATTGTGACCAGCGGCTTTCCCAACTCCACAGTGCGCTTGCAGAATCGAAACCCTGAATAAACTTGCAAGGAGCTGCCTATTGTTAGCAGTGCATCCGCCCGATCTATTGCATTCATGCACTCTTGCACTCTTTCCCGAGGCACGGTGCCGCCAAAAAAAACCACATCTGGCTTGAGAGTGCCGTCACACTCCCCGCAGATAGGAACAATAAATTTCTCTTCCAGTTCTGAATCGAGCTCAGCGTCGCCGTCCGGCAGTTTTACTGACTCTGCACTTTCGATTGTGTTGTGCAGATTCATCTGTTGTTGCACGGCGTCGCGATTTTGTCTAGCGCCGCATTGCAGGCATAGCACTTTATCGAGCCGTCCATGAAGGTCGATCACATTTTCGCTACCCGCGCGCTGGTGGAGTCGGTCCACGTTTTGGGTAATCAGTAACTCGATGTTGCCTCGCTGTTCCAGCGCTGCGAGAGCCGAGTGTGCCTTTGTCGGCTGGGACTTTCCCACGAGTGGCCAGCCCTTCATAGACCGCAACCAATACCGCTGACGGCGGCGGTGCTCGTTCAGAAACTCATGATGTTGTATGGGCTCACTGTGTCGCCACTTGCCGTGCTCGTCGCGATAGGTGGGTATTCCCGCGTCCAAACTGATGCCGGCGCCGGTCAGGACAACAATGCGCGGATTCTCGGAGAGAAACGATTGTAGTGTTTTGAGATCCGTCATTTTACTATTCGATTGGTTGCTGCTCATTTTTGATGCCATTTATTTCGATACTATTTATGTCGATACTATTTATGTCGATACTATTTATGTCGATACTTTGAAAGTTCTAAATGAGGATATAGTATGGATCGATAGTATTGCCGACCTGGTTTACCCACTGCAAGGTTTTAAGAACTCACCATCAGACATATAAAGGGAAGATTATGGAAGATAACCACGCAATGCTGAATGTGTTGTTCTACTTGGCAGCCGGAGTAATCGCGGTACCCCTGTTCCGCAAGTTGGGTCTGGGTGCCATTTTGGGATATCTCGCTGCGGGCGTTGTCTTAGGGCCGTCGGTTACCGGCGCTGTCTCAGACCCTCTGCATGTGCTTCATTTCGCTGAGTTTGGCGTGATCATGTTGCTGTTCTTGATTGGCCTCGAACTTGCTCCCGACAAGCTGTGGAGAATGCGCGGGCAGATAGGGTTAACCGGTGGTAGTCAGCTTTTTTTCAGTGCAGGGCTAATCTCCCTGGTTCTGCTTTTATTCTCGGTGCCAACTACCACGGCAATTATTCTCGGTTTAACACTAGGGCTTTCTTCCACTGCCTTCGCCATACAACTGATGGCCGAACAAAAAGTATTGGCTTCGCCACTGGGTCGGAAAGGTTTCTCTATTCTGTTACTGCAGGATCTGGCGGTCATACCCTTGCTATTGCTGGTGGAGTTTCTGGCGCCAGTTGCAAGCGGAAATAGTGCGCAGGCACTGCCTTGGTGGCTGGGTGTTCTGGCGGTGATTGGCGTATTGGTAGCCGGTCGATTTTTGATTAATCCGCTATTGAAGGTCATCGCAACGTCGGGTAGTCGGGAAACAATGACTGCTGCCGCTCTCCTGATTGTGTTGAGTGTGGCGCTGCTTATGCAAGCGGTTGGGCTTTCGATGGGCCTGGGTGCCTTTGTTGCGGGCATCGTACTTGCCAACTCAAGTTTCCGGCATCAGTTGGAAACGGATATAGAGCCCTTCAAAGGTTTGTTGCTGGGACTGTTCTTTATAGCGGTTGGCATGACGATGAATCTGCAGCTTTTACTGGAGCAGCCACTGATGCTGTTGGGTTTTGCCGTTTTGCTGATCGCGATAAAGACCCTGGTGATTGCAGTGATAGTGACGCTGCAAAAAACGACGGGCAAACAAAGTGTTCAACTGGGCCTGATGCTCAGCCAGGGAGGGGAGTTTGCGTTTGTAGTCGTCGCGTTGGCCGGTACCTTGGGACTGATGGATCAAGGGCTCTCCGAACAGGTCGTGCTCGTGGTTGGCCTGTCTATGGCTTTGACATCACCGCTTCTGTCTCTTCAGCAGCGCTTCTGGCCAAACCCGGCCGAAGACAATAGGGATTACGACACCGAGCGCGATGAAGCCGAACCGGAAGTGATCATCGCAGGGTTCGGACGTTTCGGCCAAATCGTTGGGCGGCTGCTGACCGCCAGCGGGGTCCCTTTTACCGCGTTAGATAAAGATGCTACCCATATTGATGTGATTAAACGATTCGGAAACCGCATTTTCTTTGGCGATGCCACACGAATGGACTTATTAAAAAGTGCCGGTATAGAGCACGCGCGCTTATTGGTGATCGCAGTAGATGACAGCGAAGAAGCATTGGCGATTGCGGCGATGGCCAAGGAGAGCTGCCCGAACTTAAAAATTGTTGCCCGCGCGCACAACCGTATGCATGCCTATCAGCTTATTGCGCTGGGTGCCGATGACGTGTTGCGTGAGACATTTGGAAGCTCTCTGGAAGCTGCATCGCTGTCGTTGATACATTTGGGCTTCACCGAGGGCCAAGCTCTGGAGCGGATGCAGATATTCAGGCAGCATGACGAGGAGCGGGTTGTTGAAGCGGCAACCCACAAAGACGATGTCGAAAAATTACTCTTACTTGCCCACGAGGGGAAAGAAGAATTGGAGCGATTGTTTAATCAAGATGGGGTTGTGTAGCGGATTAATTCCCGAGCTCTACTTGGTACCTTCGCGATCGCGCTCAAAAGCCAACAACACATTACCCGGCATATGGAAGTAAATACCGTAGCCCGAGTTTAGATAGAGCATGTCGCCGTTGAATACAGGCCCGCTGCCACCTCCCAATGATCCGCCGTTCGCCTGCGTGCCCGAGAGAGTATCGAAAAGTGTTGCGGTGTCAAAATCCCATACTACTTTGCCATCACCGACCTTATAGGCTCGAATATGTCCGTCCATGGCTCCTGCGAGTACCCCGCCGGGAAGGGCGGACGAAGCAGCAGATAGACCCGGTTGGCAGAACTCGCGTCCCTCGCAGACATCCTGTGCCGGGGTGTACCACTTTTGCTTTCCGGTACTGATGTCCAATGCGAACATACCTGGCCGGGCGATCCCGGGCCATCTTGGACCGCCGTCAAAATCTGACATGGGCACATACAGTGTGTCCCCATTAACAGCCATTCCAAAATGTACCCCGCCTTGAATACCTCCGCGGCCCAATTTTTGGTGCCAAAGCTTGGCGCCATCTTTGTCGGGGTCGATGCCATAAACATCGCCCGACTTTTGCCCCGCGATGAGGATATCTCTGCCGTGCTTGTTAGTTGCGATGATAATGGCAGCGCCAATATCATAGTCCGGTCCGTTCTCCGGAGGACAATTTACTTTTTCCTTCGTTTCGCACCCCATATTCCAGGCATCGCCGGTTGTCACTTGCTGCTGCCAGACGATATGACCGTCTTCCATGCTCAGGGCAAGGATCGCGTCACTGGTGTCGTTGGCCGGGGAAGAGTAGTTGGTTCCGGTACCTACATACATAACTTTTCTTTTGATATCCAGCGCCGGTGTATTCCAGATGGGAGCTCCGCTGGGCGCTATTCTGTCCGTTCCGGCTGAGTTTTGTCCCACAACTTTGGCTGGCTCATCAATCGTTCTCCCAATCCAAAGTTTCTCCCCAGAAAGAGTGTCGTAAACTGCAACGCCGCCGCGAAATGTGCAGCAGGCATACAGCGGGTCGGCCGCCGCTGTTACTTCAAGTGCCGACAGTGGAACGTAAAGTCGCCCATCGTAGTAGGCTGGTGCTGCCGTTAGGGTCAGGCTGGGGTGCGGATCTGGGCGGTCTCGCCATAGGAGTTCTCCTGTCGACGCATCCAGTGCGTAGACATTGCCCACCAAGTCTCCAAAAAATAGCATGGGCCGCTGGTCGCTCTGCCAGGGCGCTACGACGATTCCTGTTCGAACCTCTGCGACGGTGGAAAACTGCCAGCGCAGACAGCCGCTCTCGGCGTTCAGCGCATAGACACTGCCGTTTTGGCTGCCGACAAAAACCGATCCCCCTGCGATTGCTGGCTGTGATCTAGCGCGCACCGCATCGGGATAGGCAAAAGCCCATTTGAGTTTTAGCTCTGGCATGTCGTCGATGGTGAGTTGTGTTTGTGCGGATCCAAAATTGCGCTTATTCCCCAGATCAACACCCCAACCCTCGGATTTTGGCAATGCTGTGCGGTCAAAAGTTTTATCAGCTGCCGAACACATAGCTGGTAGTGCCAGTTCGGTCACATCGCTGAGCTTTTGGCCGGTGAGAAATTCTGCCACTTGCTGTTTTTGCACGGCAGACAGTTTGTTAGATTGCTCTTGCATCACACCCGAGTCCATGGCTCGAAGTACAGAGCTCGCAGACATAATTTGCAACAGGCTAATTTGCGGGGCTTTGGATACAGTGCCTCCATGGCATGTGAGGCAGTGAGCTTGAAAAAGCTGTGCACCATTGTCGGTAATTTCTTTACTTTCTTGTGCTGAAAAAGATTTTGCAGCGAAAAAAACCGTCAGTGCCAACAACACGACAGAAGCTGCCGGAATGGATTTTCTCTTCATTACTCGATGCCCTCTAGTCGATATCCAGTACGCGGAAAGTGCACCACAACATCACCCACTTTTTCGTCGCTGCGTTTTATTGCGATGTCGGAACATGTTAGCCGTAGCAACTTGCCTGTTACCGGTACTGCACCATAATCATCGGGTGTGACGCTCACCGCGCTATCCAATTCCAGAGCAGGCCAGACCTTCGTATCAATTTCAGGGTTGGCGGTGCTGCCGAAAGATTTGGAAGCCGTGTGAGCCTGTTCTGCTGTAATCTGTGTGCATTGGCCATGGCCGAGATCGATCATGCGGGTTTCCCAGGCGGCTAGAAGGTTCAGGTCTCCTAGTATGTCGTCCGCATCTCGAATATTGCCGCGACACATCCACACTGAAGCGTTCACGGCGGCATCCGCCCAGGAGGGTGATGTTCCCAGAAGCCATGGCCGACCGTCCGCCAACATCTCTTCCACACGATGAAGGTTTGCATGGAACTGGGCAAAAAGATGAGGCAAGTCCCGTGGCAGTTTTTCTCTGTCCAGAAAATCGAAGAAAGCGAAACGGTCCGCGAGAATATCTTCGGGCAAATCCATGTTGGTGCCCATGGACAATCCTGCACCGGCTTGAAACAGTTGGCTGTCGGCCCATGACCCAATTGCTAAAGCTTGTCCGCGACAGTCATTGGGAAAGAGGCTGGGTGTTGGAAAGCGCTCTTCCAGTTCAAGGGCGATGCGCTGCGTATCGCAATAAATATCTGCGCCAATCTGCATCACCGGTGTTTTACGATACCCGCCGGTGAGGGCGGTGAGATCTGGCTTTGGCATTACCATAGGGATTTGAACCGATTGCCAGGGCAGGCCCTTCATGCCAAGGACTACGCGAATTTTTTCTGCGAAGGGTGACGCGTCAAAGTGATGAAGAATAATATTGCTCATGTATATTCCAGGCAAATAGTGGTCATAGGGTTATCAGTTAGATAGGTGTGTACCAGATAGGTGAAGAATACGCTCTATCCCGCACAGTTTTTGGTGCGGCCTTAGGCGCTGTAGTACCCAGCGTTTCCTCATCGTAGGCAGTCCAGCGGGTGCGGGGCACTTCTAACACACGAGCGTAATAGAACGCATGCTGTTGCGAGTCAAAGTTAGGATCGCGCCACTGTGCGCTCAATTGCCCGGTTCCTATCTCCCCGGAGACTGCGAGATTAAAAACCCTTTCGTGTTCTTGGTTGTTGGCATCTGTCCAACCCTTCACAACTTGTATCCGCTCGATGTTTGCACCGTCCGGGTCTTTCAGCGCGTAGAGCAAAAACTCCGGAGAGGCGATTTTGTTATGTGCAGGTAGGTCGGAACCCATTGGAACGCCTTTCTCATAGGCGCTGTGGGCATAGTCTGGCTGATTTAGGGCGCCTTCCCCAAATCCCCAGCCACCGAAAAAGCGCAGCAGTATACGAGACCCAGTGGTTGCATAAACTTCTTTTCGTTCCAGCGCAGCAAAGATTTCCTCACGATTATTTTCGCTGGCCCAAACGGCTGACAGACCCGAGGCCCCCAATTCCCAATCGGCGTTTTTCATACCCGCCATCATTGTCTCACTGTTGCGAACACCGGGCTCGGAGTTGGCAAATTTTCCGAAGAAGTTATCTTCGTTGGACGTCGATAGCGATGTGTGTGAGTCGGTGCTGCCAATCATTCCAAACTTATAGGGATTCGCGCCTAGTGATTGCTGAAACCTAAGGCCGCGCTGCAGTGCTGAGCGAGCGTATGACCCCGGCAACATCTCTGGAGTCGTTTTCGCAGTATTCGAAATATTGTAGCGATCCCAGCGCTCGAAATCGGCGAATTCATCATCGGGCGAGAGCAGGGGGTGAGTCTCGCTATCTCCCTTAACCTGAGTCACTTCCGCGATGGGTTCCCAGCGCATTCTTTTGTTCGCATAGTCTGTATCGATAGGCTTGCCCGACAAAGTTCTAGTGTCCCACATAATGCCGTTACTCAAATTTCCGTTATGCGGAATCGACATCACTCTGCCGCCGGAGGATTCCTCATAGGCTTGCAAGGCAGACCACAGGTCTTCGGGATCATTGCTCAGAAAAGAGGAGTAGGGAAGGTAGGCTGCAACCGTATCGCTGTCTTCGCGGTAGATCACGCATCTGTGCAGATTGTTGCCTTCGCTGGCGGATGTCCATTCGTAAGCAAGGAAGGTAGTGAACTTTCCGGGTTGGTAATAGGTGTCTGCAGCGCGTGTCATCTCTTCCCAGATGGTTTTTTCCAGCGCGTCGGGAACATCGTCTCGTATGGGGTCTGGGTTTGTGAGGCTGGCGACGAAGGCGTCGAAGAATCCCACCGCGGACAGTCCGCCCCAACGTTTGCCCAGCGGCGACTCCATTAATATCGGATTTTTTTCCGCAAAGGCGTTGAGCACACCGAGAAATTCTGCGTGATCCGTAACGGCTAAAAAATCCAAAGGGCGACGAAGTTTTGCGGGAAGACCGCTGCTGCTGCTGAGTTCCTCACCTGATGCAAATCGATACGCATCCGCCGGTGTCAGTGTCACGTTGCCCATCGTATAGGCGTCAGCCGATGCGCGCGAATGTAGGTGTAAGTCACCAAAATAAACTTCGCGAGGAAAGTTCTCCTCAACAGCGCGGGAATATTGTTGCGCCCCCAAGTGGGTGGATAGGGATAACAGTGCTGCCGTAAGAGTGCAGAGATAGAGATTACTAGTTTGCATCGTTGATTACCTTTGAAAGCTTGTGTCAGTCGTGCAGTTTTTTTTGGCAAAAAAAGGGGCCGACATACGTCGGCCCAAGCTACCCAAAAATGTCGTGGCCGTAAACCACGTGGACACTGGTGTTAGAAATCCAGCGTGCTACCCACTTCTAAACTGAAGCTGCACATAGGCTGGCATGATCTTGAAGGTTCATGTAGAGATCCAGGCGCCAGTCCGACTAACACAGGTTTTTTGATACTGTCCCAGTTCATACAGCGCTGAATTCTGCGAGATGGCCGCATGCCTAATATTCCATATTGATCTGATTATTATTGTTCAATATTGTTTGAATATTATTCAAGATTGGACTTCTTGCTTGTTTTTGTCAAGTAAATAGTCAGAGTCAATGACCGTATTTTAAGCGGCGTTCCAGCTCGACATGAAAATGACGCAGTCGCTGTTCTTGCTCCCCCCACAGTTGCCCTTTGAAGCCTCGGCTGCGCATCCCGCGCTGTACGATTGGCAGCAAAATAGCGTCCTGACCAAGTACCAGGCCGAGGTTGTTATCTTCGGCGATAGTGTAGTGTTCAGTGGCGGGGCGAACTTTGCCGCTAATGTCGGTTCCCTCGGGCAGACCCATCCAGCCCGGGGCGCAATAATCCGGGTCATCCACGGGCATGATCAGGGTCATGGTGTCGTAGTAAAAGCGTTCAGGGTCGGTTTCATGGGGCAGAAACCGCATCAGAAAAACGGCCTCCGGGTGGCAGCCGATTTGTACATTGGGAAATACACCTGTGGCCCAGCTATCCGACAGTTGCCCGTCTTCAAAGCGTTCATACCCTAAACCCAGCTGCTCGGAGCGCGCTCGCTTGCCGACTTGAATAGCGCGCCGTACATCCTGTGCGCCACCGGCGAAGTTCTCAAGCTCTACGCCCGCATCGCTGAGCATCATTTGGAGGCCTTCGTTGACAGATTCCTGATCGGCAATGCGCGGGCTCGGCTGGCCCAGGGGTACAATCATGCGGCTCGCGCCGTTGGGATAGAGGTCGTACTGAACGTTGAGGTCTGCCATCACGCCGCGAGTTTCCGGATGGACAGTGTGCAGGTGATAACTTTCATAGAAAGCTTCAACCCCCACCTTCCAATTTGACCCCCACTCGCTGCGAACATGGCGCACCACATTCATCTTTTCGATTTCGTAGGTTTCCAGATATCCTGCAGGCAAACCGATGGACTCGACCAATGGCTTCGGCTCATCCGCCATGTTGACGAAAACTATACCAGCAAGAACTTGGCATGCCACTGGAGTAAGGCCGGGTTTGTGAGCGATCACTTCGGGTTGAAAAGTCTCCTCATCGGTGATGCGGCGCAGGTCGCCATTGTTGTGGAAACTCCAACTGTGAAAGGGGCACACAAAGACTTTGCGGTTGCCACGCTCCTCGTTCAGCAGCCGTGCGCCTCGATGGCTACAGGCATTGTAGAAGGCTTTAGCCCCCTCGTCGGTCCGAGTGACGATGATGGATTCATCGCAAAGATCAAACAGAAAATAATCACCAATATTCGGTAGGTCTGATTCAACCCCAGCGATCAGCCAGCCTTGCGTCCACACGGCGTCCCATTCTTGGCGCATGTAATCGGGGGAAAAATAGCCGTGTTTGGAGTATATTTCACTGCCGTTATCGATGTGGGGCTGTTTGGCTCCCAATGAATCGGGTGCTGCGTCCGGATCGATAACGGCGAAGGGAATCTTGGATTCACTCATGTTGGATTTACTCATTGTTGTACCGACTGCAATTTAAACAATGGCATGCGAATACCTTCACCCCAGTCCTCGAACACTACCTCTACGGCAGCGCCGATGCTAATGGAGCCGGGGTCGGTGGCTTGGATGGAGGACATCATCGTCACGCCCTCGGTTAGCGCAATCAGCGCGACAATGTAGGGAGCCTCATAATCCGCCGATATTCCGCGTCGAACAACGCTATAGCTCTTTACTTTTCCGCGGCCGCTCACTGCTGTCCAACTTAGATCCTTGCTATCGCAATGGCTGCAAAGGGTTCGGGGGTAGAATTGATACTGTTGGCAGCTTTTGCATTGCTGCATCATCAATACGCCCTCGCGGGCGCCTTGCCAGTAGGGTGCGCTAAGCAGTGTTTCTCGAGGTAAAATTTTGCTCATGAGTTATCTCTACCCAATATCAAAGCGGTGTGGGAAGACATAATGCCGCCCTGGGCGTGTACCAGTCCCGCCTGCGCATTGGGCACCTGTCGATCACCGGCGCTGTGTCGAAGCTGCATGACGGATTCGGTCAGTGCAAACATGGAGCCGGGATTTCCGGGATGACTGTGAGATAGCAGGCCACCGTGGGTGTTTACCGGAAGGGCGCCGCCGGGCATCAAGGCACCGCTGTCTATGAACGCGCCACCTTCGCCTTTTTTGCAAAACCCGAGATCTTCAAGCTCTACCAGAACAGTTGGTGTGAAGCAGTCGTACAGTTGCGCAAAACTCATATTCGAAGGACCTAGGCCCGCCATTGCGTAGGCGCGTTCTCCTGCCTCTTTAGCAGCTGATGTTGTGAGACTTCGGGCCTGAGTAATATGTTCGTGGCTGTGGCCCTCTCCAGCTCCGAGCAAGTAGACAGGTGTGTCTACTAAATCTGCTGCTCGTTCTGCCGAGGTTAGCACAATGGCCGAGCCGCCATCTGAAACCAGCGAGCAATCCAGCAAATGCAAAGGGTCTGCGATTAGTCTAGAGGCCATCACGTCATCAACGGTTAAGGGCTCACGCATTTGCGCGGTTGGATTCAAGCAAGCGTGCGCGCGAGCTCCCACAGCGATTTTCGCGAGTTGTTCGCCAGTGGTGCCAAACTCAGCCATATGTGCATGAGCGATTAATGCATAATAAGCAGGTACCGTGGGGCCGTAGGGTTGTTCAAACTCAGGGTGCCCGGTAGACGCTTGAGCCAGCATCGCTTGGTCTCTTGTCAGTCCAGTGCGCATGCAATCTGCCATCGCAACTACCACGGTATCTGCCATACCCGTCGCAATGGCGGAAGCCGCGTGATGAATAATTGAAAAGCTGGCGGCCCCGCCAGCCCCGAGCGCCATGCAGTAGCGCGGAAATATTTGCATGTACTCAGCCATCGCTTCGGCGTGATACAGCATAGGCTGCGCCATAGCATTGCAGGTGAGTAATCCGTCGACTTGTGATTTATCCAGCCCCGCATCCTGAATGGCGGCTAGTGCGGCTTCCACACATAACTCCATCGGCGTTCTGCCGGGAAGTTTGCCGACTTGGGTATCCGCAATACCAACGATAGCGACTTTGCCGCGCAACACGTGCTCAGACATTGCCGAACCGTGCCAGTATTTTGCCCGGTGCTACGTTGTCGCCCTGGGCATTTTTAATGAATACGTCGATCTCAACTTCCTTGGAGTCGGCTCTGGTAGCAGCAATAACACCGCCAGAAATCAGAGTATCGCCGACATAGGTCGCCACGCGATTAGAGTAATCGATGGAAAATATTCGCCCGTCATTTCCCAGCCATTCTTCAACGCATTGATGCAGCCAATCGCCTAGAAGAGGTCCGGCCACTACCAGCCCGGGATAGCCCTCAACGTCTTTGGCATAGGGCTCATCGAAGTGAATCCTGTGGCCGTTCCACAGCGCTGCGTTGTAGAGCATCTGTTGCACGTTGCCGCACTGGAACTGCCGTTGTGGTAACTCGTCCCCGACTTTCAATTGTGAGAATCGATCGTGGGTTGCAGTCTGGCTCATCGTAGTATTCTCGTGGTTTTTTCGCGGATTACTAATTCGCCCTGCTCGTCGACAACATCCATGACCACTTCATAAAAAATCAGTGATCCCGAGCGCCCCTCCTTCTCATAAATATTGGTGAGAGTGCGAGTCGATGTTAACCAGTTTCCGGGGAAAACCGCTTTGTGATATTCGATGTTGAGACCACCGGCCATGGCTTTTTCAAGAGGAAATCTGGGTAGCAGGCTGTCGATGGAAACACCGTCTGGACTGAGTTGATCCAATTCCACTACATCCCAAAAAAGAGCAACGTGAAACATGGGCGGGGCTTCATCGCCATCAAGATATTTTCGAGCGCGAGAGTCAGTCGCTATCGCATATTTACGAATGTCCCTGCGAGTGACCAGTTCTCTTTGCGGTTCGCTGATGCGTCCAATGGTGGAAAGAAGCTCCGGTGTAAGCAAACCCGTCATACTTTGTTCTCCGCTGCTTCCCAATAGGGATCACGCAAGTTGCGTTTTAATATTTTTCCGGTCGGTGCTTTCGGCAGGCTATCGACAAAATCGACTGAACGCGGTTTCTGATAAGACGCCAAATGCGCCGCTGCTGTGTCTATAATCTCTTGTTCTGTGGCCTGGGTTCCGGGCTTTAGTACAACAACGGCCTTAACCGATTCGCCCCATTGATCATCTGGCACGCCGAACACGGCAGACTCCAGCACGGCAGGATGTTGGTGAATTGCCGCTTCAACTTGAGTGCTGTAAATGTTCTCGCCGCCCGAGATGATCATGTCCTTCGCTCGGTCCACGATAAAAACGTATCCGTCCTTGTCCCAGACGGCGATGTCGCCTGTCCACATCCAACCATCGCGCAGTGTTTGTGCAGTGAGTTCAGGGCGACGCCAATACTCGACCATGTTCGCTTCGGAACGCACCAGTATTTCGCCGGGTGTTTTGCTATCCCGGGGAACGGTCTTCCCTTGGGGGTCAACTAATTTAATATCGGTGACAAACCCTTCGCGACCGCAGGAGGCCAAGCGCTCTGCGTGATCACCGTTGAGGGCTCGTTGGTGATCTTCCTGGCTGAGGAAGCTCATGGTCATGCCCTCGGTCTGACCGTAACCCTGAATAATTGTGCAGGGAAAGGCCGCCAAGGCAGCGGAAACTACACTGCGAGGCATGGGGCCACCACCGTACTGAATATTTCG
Organism: Cryomorphaceae bacterium; assembly: GCA_047612385.1. Taxonomy (GTDB): domain Bacteria; phylum Pseudomonadota; class Gammaproteobacteria; order Pseudomonadales; family Halieaceae; genus JBALVT01. The sequence goes on from JBLGAR010000019.1 coordinate 42,359, forward strand.
CAGGCTGCCTAAATCAAATTCGTCAAACTTGTCGTCTGCCATCATCCAGTTGAGCATGGTCGTGATACCCAAAAAAGCAGACACTTTTTCTTTCTGTATGGTTTCCAATGCCAGCCGCGCTTCAAAGTTGATTAATACCATGGGGCAGCCGTGCGCGTGGTAGTTCATCGCCAGGGCCACAGGTATATGAAACATCTGCCCGGTCAGCATGTAGACATCACTTGCCACGACTCGCTCGGCCACGGTCTGGTTAATCATGCCCATATATAGGGTGCGGTGAGTGTGCAGGGCTCCCTTGGATTCGCCGGTGGTGCCGCCGGTATACAGGATAAGTACCGGGTCGTCGTTACCGACTTCGCTGGAACTTGGAGGTTCGTCACTGGAGCTCGCAGCCAATAAAGCGTCGTAACTCTTGTCGCTGTCAGGCCCGAAGCTTAGGTGGCGGGGTATAGCGGTGTCTTGCTGTAAGGCTTGTTGCTCCGAAGTGTATTCGTTGGAGCAAATGAGTACCTCGGGTTGTCCGTCTTCCAGGATTTTTTTAAGCTCGGACAGACCCAAACGCCAGTTGAGCGGCTGGGCGATCATTCCCACTCGTGCACAGGCGTAGTAGATTTCCATATATTCGATACTGTTTTTTGACAGTATCGCTACTCGATCGCCTTTTTGAAGACCCAGAGTATCGACCAGTGCATTGGCAAGACGCCGCACCCGTTCGTCGAGCTCGCCGAAGTTCATTCGGCGGCCGCTGTGCACATCAATGAGTGCTTCGCGGCCGGGGTCGAGTCTCGCTGTTTTGGCGGGAATGGTTCCTATATTCAAGGGTGTGCTCCCGCGCCGCTAGTAGGGCTTGTCCAGTTCCAGGTAACGATTCAGAACCCGCCATTGCCCATCCTCGTGAACAACCGTATCGCGGTAGACCCCAGCCGAAAGAACTTTGATCTCGCCGTTTTCAGTGGCGACTAAGGTGAGATTAGAAATGGCCAGTGGCAGGTCGCCGGATTCGTCAAAAAATATATTAGAGATAATGTGTCGACGAACATCGCTTTGTTCGGCCATAGAGCCGGTCATTAGCTTCATGATTCCTTCGCGCCCTGCGAACGGGCCAATGAGATCGCCCCCTGCGATACGCATGCTGAATTGCGCATCCTGCGCAAAACCTGCAGCGAGCATTTGTTCTTCTCTTTCATCGTAGGCATAGGCAGCTCTACTGAGCAGCTCGTGAATGTCCAGTTTCTGTTCAAGGTTTAAACTCATGCCTGTGCCTCCATTCCCAAAACGTCGAGTGTGCCGCGCCAAGCAAGAGATCCGCCATCTACCGTCCAGATAGCACCGTTCACAAATTCGGACTCGGCGCTTGCCAGAAAGCACACCACGGTTGCCACATCTACGGGCTTGCCCATGCGGGGTACCAGATGTGTCATCGTCATAGTGTTTAACATGGCTTTTGGATCGGGTGCGGCTGCCAGAAACTTATCCACGATTTGTGTGTGGATGGATCCTGGGCAATAGCAATTGACTCTGATGCTGTCCGGAGCAAGGTCTACGGCCAGCATTTTGGTGAGCTGCATGACGGCACCCTTCGAGGCGCCATAGGCCTGGCACTGGGGATAACCCGAGAGCGAGCTGGTAGAGCCGGCATTGATGATTGAAGCGCAGTGACTTTTTCGTAGATAAGGCAGCGCGTATTTGCTGCACAGCCACACTCCCGTGACATTCACTCCCATCACCTTTTCAAAGGTGTCTCGGGTCATGGTTTCCAGTGAGAGGTCAGTAGACAAAATACTTTCGTGAATACCGGCGTTGTTGTGGAGAATATCTATGCCGCCGAAAGCTGCCGCTGCCGCTTCCATCAGCGCTTTTACCTGACCTTCGTCAGTGACGTCACAGTGTTGGTAGATCGCTTCGCCGCCAGCATCTTTGATGTCTTTGACAAGGGCTTCACCGGGTTCATCGTTCATATCGGAAACAACAACTTTGGCTCCACGACTTGCCGCTAATTTTGCGGTGCCGGCGCCAATGCCTACAGCGCCACCTGTGATTACGAAGCGCAGTCCTTCTACACTCATGATAATTTACTCTGATTTTATTATTTGGGGATAGTAGGCCTAATTTGAATAATGTTCAAGTTTTAGCTGTGTAGACTACTGCGCGGCACTGCCATCAATATCCGTTACGTGCTAAAGTTCCGCGCAATGCTACCTGCTACTAAAAAGAAACTTTCCCTCGAGAAGCGCCCCAGCCGGGGTGATCAGCGTAGACGCCGGATATTTAAATCTCTGCACGATTGCATCTTGGCCAAGGGCTATGTGAAAACCACTCTCGCCGATGTGGCCGAGGGTGCAGATATGTCCGCAAGTCATCTGCTTTATTATTTTAAAGGCAAAGAAGCGATCCTGGAGCAGTACTTTGAATCTGTCTCTGTTCGGTTTTTGGAACGCATTGCTGAATTTAGCAAGCAGGAGCCCCGTGAACAAATTCAGTCACTCGCTGATTTCTGGTTCAAAGGCGAGGCCAGTACCATCAAGGAAATTGGTTTTATGCTGGAGTGCTTCGGCGCCGCAGTAAACGACGATGTGCTTCGCGTTACCAAGGCCGACTTCGATGAGCATTGTAAGGCCTATCTTGTCGCTATTTTTGAAGCGGCACCGACGGTGTTTATGCAAAACCCCAAAGACGCTGCAGAAATATCTTATTCTCTGATGATTGGATTGCGCTCAGCCGTGTATTTCGACGATGACATTGAGCTCGCAGATGCACACCGTCTCTTTATTGGCAGTATGTTGAGTATGTCTGGTCTGGAATAGTGGCCCTTACATGTTTTGCCAGGTATGTCTCCACACTTTCCATCGGCCTTCATCGTTCTTTCTAAGTACGTCAAAATAGCGCGTAGATGAAACCGATGCCGTCAGCGCACCTGGTTCGGTGATTTGCTGATCAGGATCTTTGAGTGTCAGGTAAATGGTGTAGTCATATTCCGCGACGGCGTAGTCTCCAAGCACTTCAATTCTTGCGTATCTGTCCACCTGAATTTTGTATGTTGCTGTTTGGAAGACGGGCTGCAAGAATTTCTCGTAGGTTACCGCGCTCTCTACGACATCAGCGCCTGGAGGTATCATTCGTACTTCGGGGTCCACTACGGAAATGTAGGTGGGAATGTCGCCAGTGCTGACCGCCTCCCTCCATGTTACGTACAGTGCCTCAATCTCTGCGACATCCGCGTTTTCAGATGAGTCTGCAAAGCTAGATGAGCCGAGAACCAGAAGTAAGAGCAGGTAGAGCTGTATCATGGTGTAGTCCTATTTCGAGTAAGGTGGTGTGGCATGCCGCTCTGGCCAGAAAAACTGCAAGCTGGTGCGTGAAAACTTCCACTGTCCGTCTTCTTTACGATATTCTTCATCATACAGAGCAAGCCACAATATTGGATTTTCCTCTGGTGCCTTGTGGGTAACAATATCGGTGAGATAGCACTGCCCAGTGGCGTGTGAGTCCGAGAGGATTTCAACGTTGTGGTTGGTGTTGATATGCAGGGATGTAAACGGTGCTTCCAGGTCGCCGGAAAAGGTGAGGCGATAATTATCCAGGATTACCTGTTTACCCTCCCAAGACCCATAGGGACCGTATTCGCACAAGGCATCGTCGCAAAATAACTTGATAAGCTCATTGAGATCACGCAGATCCATGGCCAGGGAGTAGTCGATACGCAGCTGGCGTATTGCCTCTACCTCCAGCAGAGTACGCAGTCGTAAAATTTCCGGTTCGCTAAGTGGGTCAGTCATTATTCTTACCTTTATTGTTGACTGCCGCTACCCTAATCATCTTCGAGTGCGAAGGCAATGCTGTGGTCGCCTCCTGCAAGTACTCTCCCATATGGCCAGGACATTGTTCACAGATTTTATTGCTTTTTGAGTTATTGTCGTGCAAGCCTAGCTACACTTAATCATCACTTACAAGCAATACTGATTCAATTATCTGGAGGAGACACCATGGACAAAGCTGGCAGCCCTTACGTTACCGAGCAGGGCGACATTCTCGCGGACACTCATACAATGCCCTGGCTGGAAGTGGGCGGGGGTACCCGCTTCAAGGTGCTGCGCGCGTGTCGGATCACTGGCGACTGGGCACTATTTGTCAACATGGAGCCCGGGGCCTCGTTCCAGTCTCATCGGCATCAGGGCCCCGGACAGTTTTTTGTCACCAGTGGTGAACTGTTATATGACGTGGGTAGTGCGCCCGAGGGTACCTACGGTTTTGAACCCGTTTTTGCAGAGCATTCTGCCGCGCGTTGCGAAGTCGAGACCGAAATGCTGTTTATTGGCTCGGGGGCGGTCACTTACTTCAAGGAAGATAAATCTATCGATTATATTTTCGATGCCGAATCCTTGATCGGGCTCATTCAGGGGTCGACTGAGCTAAATATCGGCAATTAAATCACTGGGCTACTGTGTTTGCGTGGGCCTCGCCGCAGATCGCTGTGGTTTATTGAATTAAATTCAAAAAATGGTTGCCTCCTTTTATTGATTGAATTATATTCAAATACGGGTTGAAGGTCGCAGCAGTGCCGACTCACGCGAAAGATAGTCAGGCTTTTCAAATATAAATATAAAATGAGGATCGACAATGTTGAATCTAAACAAGAAGGTCTTGG
>JBLGAR010000020.1:0-46641 GCA_047612385.1 Cryomorphaceae bacterium
TTGGAGTACATCATGATTAAACTCACTCTCAACGGTAAATCGTTGTCTTTGGACGCTGCTCCTGAGATGCCTTTACTCTATGCCATTCGTGATATCGCCGAGCTCACTGGTACCAAGTTTGGCTGCGGCTTAGGCTTGTGTGGCGCCTGCACTGTTCATATGGATGGTATCGCTACTCGTTCTTGTGTTACGCCGCTCTCATCGGCCCAAGATGCTGACATCACCACGATTGAAGGGCTAAGTAGCGGTGACACATTGCATCCGTTGCAAGCCGCTTGGGTGGCGAATAAAGTGCCGCAGTGTGGTTACTGCCAAAGTGGTCAAATAATGAGTGCGGCTGCTTTACTAGCCACTAATGCAGCACCGACAGATTCAGAAATTGAAACTGCTATGCAAGGTAATATCTGCCGCTGTGGAACCTACCCTAGAATTAAACTGGCCATAAAAGAAGCCGCTGAAAATATTCAGAAGGTGAAAGCATGAGCCAAATAAAGAGTTTAAGCCGACGCGATTTTTTGGCCTTAACCGGCCACGCCGGTGGCGCGTTAATGCTCGGTAGCACCCTAGGCGTGATGGCGCCGATGGCATCGGCCAAATCTATTACTGAAAAAACAGATGGGACTGGCAGTAACCTTGGCGCTTTCGTGACAATTAAAAATGACGGTCAAGTCGAGATTATTTGCCATCGGGCCGAAATGGGCCAGGGCATTCTGACCAGTATTCCGCAAATTATTGCAGAGGAACTAGAAGCTGATTGGGATCAAGTAACCGCCGTATTAGGCAATGCGGATCCGAAATATGGCGGCCAAAATACCGGCGGCTCAGCCTCCATTCGACGCTTTTATCTGCATATTCGGCAAATGGGTGCGGTGGCAAGAGACATGCTTGAGCAAGCGGCCGCTGACCAGTGGTCAGTGGATAAAAGCCAGGTAGCAGCCCATAACCATGCAGTGGTGCATGAAGTTAGCGGCAACAGCTTGTCGTTTGCAGAGCTGGCAGATGCGGCGAGTAAGCTGAAGGTTCCTGCTGTCGAATCAGTAGTTCTTAAAGACAGCGCCAATTTCACCTTAATCGGTAAAGAAGACATCGTGCTTCAGGGCTTAGAGGATATTGTCAAAGGGCGAACAATTTATGCCCAAGATGTACAGCTCCCCGGCATGTTAATCGCAAGCATTGAGCGCCCACCAGTTGTTGGCGGCAAGGTGAAGTCGTTTGATGCCAGCGAGGCAAAGAAAGTCAGCGGAGTGGTTGATGTTATTCAGCTAAAAGACAGAAGTTTTCCGGTCAACGTTAAACCAATGTCAGGTGTTGCGGTGCTAGCGACTAATAGCTGGGCAGCACTAGAAGGCCGTAAGAAACTTAACGTCGAATGGGATCATGGTGCCAATGTGACCCATGATTCAGAGGCTTACAAAAAAACGCTGATCGAGAAAGTTGCTCATAAAAGTAAAGCGGCTAGGGTTGAAGGCGACGTTTATGCGCATAATTTCGATGCTAGCAAAACAATTGAAGCCACTTACACTGTGCCATATCACCACCATATGTCGATGGAAACGCCAGCTGCAACAGCGGTTATAGAGGGCGGCCGATGCCGTGTATGGAGTGGCACTCAAGCGCCTCAATGGGGTAAAACCTTGGTGCTAGAAGAACTCGGTTGGGACGCTGAAGCTGACTACGACAAGGTTGAATTTAACACTACCTTCATGGGCGGAGCCTTCGGTCGTAAAAGCAAAAACGACTTCACTATCGAAGCAGTCGAATTAGCAAAAGCCTCGGGTAAACCGGTTAAAGTAGTTTGGAGCCGAGAAGACGACGTTAAACATGGCTTCTACCATTCTATTGCAGCCAACTATTTGAAGGCCGAGCTGACGCCAGATAACCGCAGCGACAATTGGATTCAACGCGTGGTAGCGCCACCAATCGCCTGGATATTCAATGATAAAACTACCCATTTACAAGATGGCGATTTGTCATTAGGTTTCGCCGATATACCATTTGATATCAAAAACTTGAGCTGTGAAACACCAGAGGTGACTACCCACGTTAGAACGGGTTGGTTGCGCGCGGTTGGTAATATCAACAACGCCTTCGCCCTAGGCTCGTTTGTCGATGAACTAGCCGTTAAAGCCGGCATTAGCACCCAGCAAATGTGGCTTAACTTACTTGGCACAGACCGAAAATTTAACCCCAGAAAAGAAGGCTTTAAAGGCTACACTCACTACGGTCAAATCAAAGACGACAAAGTGATTGATGAGTATCTATTAGAAATATCACGTTTCAAAGGCGTACTGGCTGAGGTGGTCGAAAAAAGTGGCGCAGATACGCAGCTACCAGCAGGCCAAGGCTGGGGCATTAGCGTTGCGGCAAGTTTTAATTCTTATGCGGCGGCTGCAACCAAAGTAGAAGTAGTAGACGGCAAAGTGATTCTTTTAGAAATGCACACTGCAATTGACTGCGGCTTAATTATTACGCCCGACCGCGTTCGCTCACAAATGGAAGGCGCAATGATTATGGGTGTGTCGATGGCGCTAGAAAGCGAAATCACGATAAAAGACGGTGCAATCGTTCAAAACAATTTCTATGACTACCCCGTTTCACGCATGTCGCAAGTGCCAGACTTATACGTTCACTTAGTCAGCTCAAATGAAGCCCCGGGCGGAGTGGGTGAGCCAGGTTTACCGCCCATTTTACCGAGTATTACCAATGCAATTTTTCACGCATCAGGAACTCGAATTCGCGACCTGCCGGTTAAAAAGACTATGAAAGTGTAGTTCGCGCGAGATGGCAAGCAGCACTGCCCTATGGCGGGCAGTGGACCAAGACTGTGAAGCGGTGGATGTGTATCTCCAGGCAAAGCGTGATGGCACAGCTTAAAAGCGCTTTTTCAAAAGGTTATTGGGCAGTCATAGTGGTGAACTCAGAAAGATCGTGACGGATAAGATTCTTAGGTATGGTGTTGCACATCGAGAACCAATGCCGGATGTTATCCATGACGCAAGCCAGTATGCTGGCAATCTGGCATAGCAACCCCATGAACCGTCTAGGGTGAATGCGTTTGCGGAGTGGGGTAGGGCGGTTGCTTGCGACCAGAGCGTAGATTCTTATGAACTGCAAACCTTAACTTGTCGATATCGTTGATTCTGCTATCGCTACAGCTGACCCCTATTTTATAGGTGGATTCAGAACCACAACTCCATCCTTCAACTTTCCAATACCGGGGAAAAATGTTTCCACTTCTCTTTGGTAACTGACATATTCCTCGCCAATTTAAAGACAGTACATCGGATCTTGCCGATATTGCCAAGGTGCTTAATGCCGACTATATCGTGGATGGCAGTGTTCGCTGTGAAGGAAATCGACTGCGTATTGGTGTACAACTTGTCGACGTATCAAAAGGGGTTTCTATACGGGCAGACCGTTACGATCGTGAAATCACCGATGTTTTTGTGGTTCAGGACGCTGTTGTACATATGATCGTCGCGTCTCTCGGTGCCAAAATACAAGATGCCTCACTATTGAGAGCCCTTCGAAAAACCCCGGCGAAACTGGATGCCTATGACCACCTGCTACGTGCGAGACGCTACACCGCTACCTTAGATGAGAAAATGCATGCTGAAGCTCGTGATTTGCTAGAAAGGGCGATAGAGCTCGACCCTAACTATGCGGACACCTATGCGTTGCTTGCAAATGTTTATCTTGCGGAGTATCGATTTGACGTCAACAAACGTCCGGACCCAGTAGATCGCGCCCTAGAAATGGCATCGACTGCCACTCGGCTCGATCCACAAACTGCCTACGCGCATTGTTGGCTGGCGATCGTTCACTATTTTCGAAAAGACAATGGCAAATTTGAAGCTGAAGCTAAACGAGCGCTAGATCTAAATCCCAATGACCCAGAAATTTTGGCGGAGATTGGCCATTACTTATCCTATATGGGGGAATTCAAACGCGGCATCAAACTTTCCAAGCGAGCTCAAGCCTTAAACCCCCTGCACCCAGGTTGGTATCATTTTGGCTTTGCCAGATATCACTATAATAGATGTATGTACGAGGAAATGTTAGTCGATGTCCAGCGAATCAGCGTGCCAAGTTTTTACTGGACACACCTTTTAGATGCCGCTGCGTTGGGACAACTAAGCCGCGGCGAAGGGAGTCTGTCATTAGAAAAAATGAAAGAACTGAAACCGGGCATATCCGTGCGTGAGGAAATGCACAAATGGAATTTGGCCCCTCGTGATTTCGATCATATCATGGACGGTTTGCGCAAAGCCGGGCTGGATTGATGTTCGCCTTGATGAAGGTAAATGCACAGTTGCGCGCAACGACAAGTTCCCCGAGCGTGTTGGTCGGGAGATTCTACAAGACCTGGATGCCGACGATGGGGAAGATGGTATTTGGCGCTGCCGGGTCTACGCTGAGAAACTGGGCGAGTATAAGGATGCAAAGATTAACTTACCAAAGCCCGGTCTGATGAAGACCAATGTCAAGGTGGGATTTATGAGCCGAACCATCGAATGGACGCGAGTGGAAGAAAATCCCTGTGTTACGAATTAGATGGGATCTCCCCAATTCCATAGGGGGCACCTGATTATGAGGAGGGGGGAGAGAACCGAACCTCGTCAGTAAGCTGAAGAAATATAAGGCCCTTTCTCTTAGCTGTAGCTGAGTGAAACCGAAACCGAGCGGATGCCGAACTTTAGTGCATGGTGTTTCGGCAGTTTCGTTAGTAAATCGACGAAGACTAAGGGAAGACTGAGACCGAACTCCGAACCAGGGCCGAACTAATCTTGCTGACTCTGGTCACGAATTAGGAATTCACCATGCACAGGGGTTGCTTAAGATCTGAGGCAAGTTTCGTTGGAGCCCAAGGCTTTAACTTGTCAAAACCCGTGAGTGACCGGCCGCATAGGTAAAAAGTAGCCTTTGGAAGAAGAAATTGGATTTGATTTAGAGGACTGTCAGTTCCATACTCAAAAGTGGCCGTTGGCGACTAATCAGGAAATCAAGAAATGCGCATCTCAACTTCATAATTTCCACCCATTTCCGGGCAGGCTCGGAGCGATATACGGTTAATTTTCCAGGTGACAACAAATGACACATATTATGTACAGCCCCCAACTACAATTAGTTTATGCCTTTAACTATTCAGGAAGCTCCTCTTGACGCTAAATCGACAAAAGTCCCGCATTATTATTATAGGTGCCAATTTCGCTGGCCTTACTGCTGCAAGCAAGCTAGGTAAATCCCATGATGTAACAGTGATTGACACCAAACAGGATTTTCAGTGGACACCAAATATCCATGAGATTTTGTCAACCGTTAAAAAGGAAACCAGTCTCAGTTTAGATCTAGAAACCATTATCACAAGACTAGGGCATTGCTTTATTAACCAGACGGTTTCTAGCATTGACGGTGATTTACAAACAGTCACCCTAGATGACAAGCAAGCACTAAATTACGATGTATTGTTGATTACATCTGGTCATACGCGATCAAACTATGACATTGAGGGAGCCAGCAAATATGCTTATGGATTTCGCACTGCTGATGACGTAATAAAAATACATAACGATATTGAAGCTGTGCTTAATACCAAAAAACGCTCAATTTACATCAATATTGTTGGTGGCGGCTTTACCGGCATAGAAGTTTTGGGCGAGCTGCTACGCAAGTACGCAACAAACAAAAAACTGCATTTTAATGTGATCGACAGCGCCTCAAGATTAGTAAAGGCTCTGCCAAAAAAATTGTCAGATGACATTTTAGACCAATGCAAAGACTATCAAATAAGCTTTCACTTCAACAAAAAAATTACTGAAGTAAAAAAATCTAGCATTCATTTTGACGACAAAAAATCAGTCAAGTCGGATTTAACAATTTGGTCGGCAGGCACCAAGCTGCCTGGCTACCTTGACAGTATTAATACTGAAGATAGCGCTAGCGGGCTATCTGTTAATGCCTATTTACAAACTAAAGGATTTAGCAATATCTTTGTCGCCGGTGATTCTGCTTCGCTGCCAGAGCTATTGCCCAAACAAGCCAGCATAGCCTTAGATATGGGACCCCATGCAGCGATTAATATTTCTCGTTTTTGCGCTAAAAAATCTTTAAAACCATTTAAATTTAAAAACAAACCGGTACTGCTATCACTGGGTGATGTCAACACTTACTTTATCCAAGGCACGTTAGTTTTAGCAAGCCCCGTCCTTGCGGCAGCTAAAGAGGCTGTGTATCAGTTTTATATGGCCCGCTTATCAACACTACTGCCGCTAGAGCAAAGTGTTTTTGGTCTAGCGAGCAGAGTTACTTTATCGACTGAGAAGCTATTACTAGCCGAAATTTTGAAGTTAAGACCCAGAGTATTACTAGGGCGTAGTAAGGTTTTATAGAGTACCGGCAACTTAACTGCCTTTAATCGATAATTGGCGAATGCATATATAAACGTCATTTCTTTAATCTCAAAAAGTTAAGTTGTCAAAACCCAAGAAGTTAATTTCTCGATACCTGTTATGCGGCATGTACATGAATTGCCTTGAGTTCTTGTTCGGGTCCTGTAGGAACCAGTTTGATACCTTAGGCTGTCTGAAGGTTAAGCTAGGAATGTGCATCTCCGCTAAAATAGTGCGCAACTCTCGAACCAGCGCACTCGCACGCATCTCGAGTGGTGCTAAGTATTCTTCTCTCAAAATTTCACCAGGGAGTTATGGTTACGTGCAAAAGGCCCTTATGGCCACTATGCACTCGACAACGACTACCGATGATTTATTGATTCAAGGCCAACCGCCACTATTCGCTTTTACAAGTTGAAAGGTGACAGGAAGGGTTATTGGAGTGTGACTATAAGATTGCCCTGGTGCATTACATTTAGCTATAAACGTAGTGAGTTTACTGAAGTCAGAATTGAGAATTGCCATGGAGGCCAGAGATGATTACTAATCCAGCACCGCTGCATCCTGGCGAGGTGCTTAGCGAAGTTTATATGCAGGAGATGTTTCTGAATCAGACTGCTCTGGCTAAGCTATGTCAGTGTTCCCCCAGAAAGATCAATGAGATCGTGAACGGTAAGCGTGGTATCTCCCCATCATTCGCTACTGTGCTTGAGTCTACGATTGGAACGACAGTAGAAATATGCAGGCCGAGTATGACCTATGGAGGCAAGATGGAACGCAGGGAGAGCCTTATCGGGTGGCGACCAAAGTGCAGCTGACGCACAGCAAAAGCTGGAAATTGCTTTAATGCAAATACTATCATCTACAGTGCCCGCTTTTACGATACGAATGGCTGGCGCTTCATCTACTGTGCTCTGTACTTGCGAGCCGCATTCCGCGCAGAAACCACGATTGATATGTTTACCCTGAAGACCAACGACCGTATAGGTTTGAGTTCGCCGCTTGATTCAAAAGCATCGGCAGGAACTACTACGATCGTATAGCAAAGTATTGAAACCGGGCTAAAAAAAACATTAGCAATCTGCTTGAGACGCAACGGTGTGCTTCACCAGCTCACGAAGCCTTCGATGTGTTTCGCGATTTAGGGAGCGCACATCCTCCATGTGAACCAGCCCGCTATGCAGTAGCGATTCCAGCATAGCCATCGACAAGTCTATTTGTACTGTCAATTCATGTTTCATGTACTCCTCCTGTCGCCTAATGAACGGTGTTGGGTAATGCCACTGCGGGCAACATCGGGCCGCACTGCTGGATCCTGTGGACGATCATTTGCAGTAATTCCTTTGAGGCCGCATGGCGCCTCAGCCAGCTCCTATCTACCGCGTTCACATTGGCAACCATTAGCTGCGCTGTCTCGAAAGCGAATCCCGCGTGAGGCAACGCCTTACTCCAGCTGCCGTGGATGATCAGACCCTGTGCGGTTTCCATTCCAGTGGTCCAAACAGCGCGCGCTTTTAGAGGTTTTTGTGATAACCATTGGCGGTGTTGGTTACACAGGAAGTGATAGGTCATAGTGGCATCTCATTGTTTAATGATAATGATTATCATTTAGATTAAGAGCTAATGCAACACAAATCGGTGCAGGCAGCTACGCCGTGTGGCCGCTTCGGGGATTCAAATCAGTAAGCAAGGGGCAAAGACTTTTGGGTGCCCATGCTGGGGTATCAAATTTATTCAATTTCGGCAGGCGAAAGTTTGGTGCTCAGGGTTATCGTGAAAAGCTTACCTATTTCGCCGAAGCTGTACTCGCCTCAGTGAGTAGACAATCTATTGGCAGCGTTTGTATTCGCTAGCCTCGCAGCATTTGTGCTAACTGAACATCGCACTGGCCGCAGCCAGTTCAACTACTGCATGCTCGAGCGTGGCCGGTGCCAGGTTGAGGGTGCTTTGCTCCAGTAAATTAGCCAGTGTGTCGGCATCCTCAGGCGTCATGTCTCCATCGCTGACCGCTTTGTTAATGGCGCCATCAGAGTGCTTAATCAATACCCGCATCTGTCGTATGTCGGTGTTGATGGCGGCAACATCGGTGGTCGGGTCCATTGTGCTGGCATTGGCGCCGCGCGCCTGGGCAGCGCAGATGGCATCCCTGGAGAGCAGGTCCAGGCGAATAGGTTTGTAACGCGCAATACCACCCGTGAGATCTGGCGTTAACTCGGGATACATGGCCTTGCCCACGGCGCGCCGTATGGGTGAGTGGGCGACATAGAGACTCCCATCAGGCGCTACGATGCTCATCGCTAGTGAATCTTCTCGTACTTCGGCAAAGTAGCGCAACTCATCTGTTTCACGATCCAGTAGGCCCATACCCATATGCAACATAAGGTTGGCCCCAAGCAATATTTTACCACTACAATACCAATCACCACGGCATTGGCGGTAATCGGTGCTGTTAAAGAATTGGATTGTTTATCAACGTTGGCATAACCATCAAAGTTTTTTTGTTAACACTTTTATCGTTGCTACCATTTTATGTTGCTTATCGAATGAAGAGTCGAATGAAGAGTCGAATGAAGAGGGCACCCAGCCCATGATCAGTATTTAACAAGTGCATATTCACTGGCGATACTTGTTCAAAGTACTTTCTTTCTCGGCGCCTTGCTATTCGCGCCGCTGGCATTGAGTGGTGATATCTCCGGTTTCTGGAAACACGCCAGGGGACCTGCATGGATCGAAATCTCAAGTAAAGTTTGCATACCTCTTCGGCCATCGACTACGAGGTAAATGTAGACTTTATGCTTCAAGGTACGATGGATAGCTCGTTATGGTTTGAAAGAAATCTCACGATAATCCTGGATCCCGAGCGCAGGCAATTTAGGTGGATAATTGCCATGTTCAGAGAACTTTGCAAGGGTATCGATCACTTCCTTAAGCTTGCCTAATACGTAGTCGGCGCTTTCAAGGAAGAGGCGCTGCTGGCCAAAGCACTATCGGTTCCGCCCAAGAGCCTGCAAGACAAGTTGACGTATAACAGGCGAAGTCCACGCCGCGCTGGTAAGCCTCTGTGAACAGCTCCGCATTCAGTCGAGCTGAGCGTGCGGCTGTGATTGTAAAGACCTTGGCAGCGCAGTGTATCGATGTCGTTCTGGTTGGGGGTAGTTGTGTGTGCATCTACACCAACGAGCGGTTCGCCTCGATGGACTTGGACTTCATTGACATGACGTATGCTCGCAAGTCTCAGATTGCAAAAGCACTGGCAGCCATCGGTTTCGTGCCTGAGGGTTCGAGTCGATACTCTTCGAACACCCGGACTCCCCATGGTCGGTGGAGTTTCCCTTAGCGCCCCTTACTGTGGGAGATGAGGTCCTTGGGCCGGATAAATTGGCCGAGATGGAAACGCTCAATCTTGTTATACTTTTACTCATTCTGCCTATTATTCAGCGTGTGTTTACTTTTCATAGATAGAAGGGTGCCTTGTATTTTGGATCAAATACCGGACACTCTCAACGAATGGCAACTTCAATAACTTTGTTTGAGGGTTCAGCAATGGCATCTATGAGAAAGTATCTATTCCTCGCATGTTTTCAAGTTCTAGTATTGCTCTTGTCCGCGTGTTCGAACGGTGGATCATCGAACCCGACAAACCCCACGACGCCACCCCCGCCCCCGCCACCGCCACCGCCACCCTCAGGAGATCACCTCGTCTCGCTCAATATCGACAATGTGGGAGCGAAACCGTTCGGTGAACTCTTTCGCAGTGTGAATCTCGATGCAGGCAAGCAATTGAATGACATCGCAGACATCGATCGGATCACACGACTTATGTGTACCGACCCGTTGACTTGTACGCCCGGAGCTATCCGATACTGGGACAAAGTCCAATTCGGTCGATTTTCCCTTGAGCAACCCATCACACACCAAAGTCAAATAGCGGAGCTTCACTCGCGAGGCTTTTCGATGTTCTGGTCACTAATGGGAGTTCCCGCATTCCTGAGAGACTCTTGCTCAAGTTGTGTTGTCACGGCCGGCAACGACACCTTCCACATTCTCAGAGAAATGAGCGTGACGGCGTCAGACCCAAAAAACCCTACGGGTCAGGATATTTCCTGTTCTTGTACTGACAGCGACAATTGGTGGGCCGGCGCTCCGACCATGGAGAGTGTGGCGGGTGTCTCTTGGCTAGACTACCTGGACGCCACCACGTCCGACCTGGTCACACTGTTTGATGCGACCACCCCCAAACTGCGCATTGGTCTGTGGAACGAGCCCGACCAGATCTGGTGGAAATCCAATCAAAACGACTTCGTAAAAATGTGGTGCGCCTCGGCGCAGCGCATTCGTCAGACCTTGGGTGAATGGTCACCGGTACTGATGGGTGGGCCGAACATATCGTCGTGGGATCATGGAATCAAGCCAGCCGACAGCCCCGTTCTCAAACAGATCCTGGAGACCTGTGGAGAAGACGGCAGCTTCGACTTTTTGACCTACCATAACTACAGTAAATCCGAGCGGTTCCTACTTGAGAATTCCGTGGCGGAGGTTCGCTCCTGGGGCGCTGATGAAAACCTCATAATCGATGTTGGTGAGTATGCGGCAGCCCTGAGCGGCGCAGACGCCACAACCCCTTGTGATTTAAGTGCAATCGCAGGCTTTGATGGTGAGGTGCCCGCGCCAACAGGCGTTGATTCTCCCGCTGCGCTCTGCGATCATCGTGGTGCTGCGGAGGAAGTCGCAATGGCCGCCACCATGGCGGCGCAAGATCATGATCGGCTCTATCGTTTCGAGGTCTGGGACTGGGGTACGATCGATATGGTCGACACCCGCATGGGCCTTCTAACCATCAACAATCTTCCCAAACCCACTGCCACTTCTTTCTGGATGCTTTCGCAGCTGCAAGGGGAGCGGATCGCTGTGATCAATGAGTTAGATGGGGAGTTCCCGTTCCATCTTCTCGCCTCTCGTGAGGGCGATGAGATGGTGATTGTCGTGGCGAGCCAAGATCAAACTGCCAGCGAGCAATTTGCCAGAGGTCTACTCTCCGACGGGCTGCTCTTCGCTGAAGATGTCGCCCCCCAACTGGCCGGGTGCTCGGCGTTCCAGAGTGAAGATTCTGAGGCGCAAATCGCGGCGCTGGCCCTGGCGGGCACTACACCACAGCAATTACTTGATGACTGCCCTAGCCTCGATCCCAGCCTGGCCGAATCTCTGGCGGCGGCGCTTGCTTACGCTGCGCCCAGAGTTGGTAGCGTGGGGCAGGCCTTTCAACTAACGATAGAAGCCACAGGGTGGCAAGGTCCGGCAACTCGCCATCGCGTTGACGCATACCGCAACACCTTCGCCGAGAGCTATCGCAGGTGGCCAGGAGCTGAGTTTTCAGGCCCGGAGTTCGACTTCACAGCGGAGGAAGAATTCCTGTGGAGTTACATGACACGGCCGCTGGACCAATTGGATGTGACAGAGGGGCGCCTGACAATCGAAGTCCGACCAAACTCAGTCACACTGCTGCGAGGAAAGCTCCAATAACAGCTTATGCCGCCACGGGTACTGCCAACTTAACTAACTGAAATAGGTAGAATCGATGTATGAAGACCTACAAACGTCACAGGCTCCCACTAGATATCATTCCTCCAGGCAAAGCGTGATGGCGCAGCAGCGAAGCATCTCTTCAAAAGGTTCCGGAAGCTCAGGATCAGTGCCTTCTTCAGTACCAATACATAACCCGATACGCGACCTCGGAAATGCCTATTCACAGACACTGTGCCTTTACGCACCGGTCCACGATGCCTTTTTACATCTGCAGCCCGATGAAGCGGCGAGCATGGGGAAAGCGGTCAGCAAACGCCGTAACGAATATTCCACAGGGCGCTTGTTGGCTCACCAAGCGCTCAACACTCTACAGTTTCCGATCGACGCGCTACTGAGCGGACCCAAGCGTGAACCTCTATGGCCAGCCGGAATTATTGGCAGCATCGCTCACAGTGATACCTATGCTGTTGTGGCAGTTAGTAGCAATCCGCAGCTTCGGGCGCTCGGCATTGACCTGGAGAGAACGGGGCGCGCTGGTGAAGAGATACTGCGCAGAATTCTGACAAAAGCAGAACAAGCCTCACTAGGCGACATGGATGCCACCCTGATTTTCAGCGCAAAGGAAGCCGTCTATAAAATGCTGTTTCCGATCGTCCAGAAGTACGTGGGCTTCCAGGACGTTGAAATCAGGTTCGACCTGAATCACTCCACTTTCACCACCCGCTACCTCGGGGAAAATCCCGATTGTCGCTGTGTGGAATCAGCTAATGGTTCATTCATGAAGATCGACGATAGCTGGCTGACTCAGGTGTATCTGGAGCGCGCTGGTTCCAGATAAAAGTGGCGGGCCCTTACCGCGATCTACTATTGCCAGCGGCCAGTTGTCTCTAGCAGATTGTGGAAGGAAGGGGTGTTAATACTACCTATACTCGAGATGAAGTTTTATGCTTTATCCCAATTATGCTTTTTTATCCAATCTTCAAAATACGTTGGCTTAACACCTAACATTTTATAAACCGGCTCCATATCAACCGCTAAAGGTGAAGGGCTTTGGTCATTATACCAGCCATAAAAAGCGGCCATCCCAGCATAAATAGATTGGTCTTCATATACTTCTGATCCCGTCACCAACTTACTCATTGATCCGGCGAAATTCTCTGGTTCTAAACTTGAGAAAGTAATTTTTCGGCCAAGTACTTTTGTAAATTTTTGAGCCACCTCGCTTCCAAGTAAAACTTCAGGGCCTCCGACTAAAATCTTGTCTCCTTTGAAGTTATCGTTGGACAATGCCGCAACCATAAAAGCCGCGACATCCTCAAGACATATCCATGATATTTTCAATTCGGGTGAGCATGGATAAGCAAAGGTGTCATTATTAGTGATAGAGGCTTTAGACCAAAAACGGGTAAGGTTATCCATAAAAACGACGGAACGAATAACAACATATTCCATGCCGCTTTCTTCCATGCATTTTTCAATCGCTCTTCTGCCATCATGTGCTTCTAGGCCATTATCGACGGGCGCAACGTAACAACTTGTATTAAAAACAATTTTCTTTACCCCCATTTTAGCACCGGCTCTTGTAATATTTTCTCCCCATTTTTTTGCAGTCGCTTTGTCAAAAATAAATGGTAAGTTCATTGCAATCGCATCAATTCCATCAGATGCCACCGCTAAAGATTCAAAGTCAAAAAGGTCGGCTTGAACTGTTTCAAGATTCTCGGAGAAGTCATCGTTATATTCTGAAGGGTTTCGAGTGACTACTCGAACCTTATAGCCTTTTTCTAATAGTGCATCCACCAGCGGCACGCCTTGATCGCCACTGCCTCCATAAACAAGAATTTTATTCATTATTACTTCTTCTCCTTACTAGTATAATTATTACCAGCAGCATGTCGTCCTGCTAAATATCCATAGGTTAAGGCTGGCCCTAATGTTCCTCCGGCGCCCGCATAGACCGACCCTGTGCTTCCAGCCATAGCGTTTCCAACTGTATACAGACCCTCTATAATATTTCCTGATGCTGAAATAACCCTTCCAAGCTCATCTGTTTTTGCCCCGCCATTTGTTCCTAATGCCCCAATATCAATTTCGGCAGCAAAATAGGGCGCTTTCTCGAGTTTGCCCAAGGTTGAATAGACGCCAGTTTTAGATCTATCACCATAGAATGAATCATATTCACTTTTACCCCTAGAAAACTCTATGTCATCGCCGTTCTCAACATAAGAATTGAAACTTCTTACCGTTGCGATCAGATTCTCAGCATTAACGTCTAGTTTCTCAGCCAAACCCTCTAAGGTATCTGAGCTTTTAAGCCACTCTGGATTTTCAGACCCGGGCATAACATTGGCAAAAGGATATTTATCTTTATAAGTAGAATCAAAAATTATCCATGAGGGCAAATTTGGATAGCCGTATTCATTTGGGTCAAAAAAATGAAATGCACCTGCTAAAGCTGAATAGTTTGTTGCTTCGTTACAAAATCGCTTTCCAGACTTATTGACCATAATAGAGTGCGGGAGCGTTCTTTCAATCAAAACAGGCGATGACTTCTGTCCGCCTTCAGGCCAATTATCGCCCGGTATCGATAAGACGGGCGACCACCAAGCGCTTGTCATGTTTCCAAGAGATGCTCCGATTTCTTGTACCAACTTCAATCCGTCGCCGTCATTTCCTGGAGGAGAAGCTGGAGCATTCAAAGGCCCGCGTAGAAAAGTAGTAACAAAGTCTTTATTCCACTCGAAGCCGCCAGTTGCAACAATTACGCCTCGCCGAGCAATAATAGTTTGCAGCTCTCCATCTTTTTCAATTTCAACGCCTATAATTCGCTCGCCTTTCTTGATTAACTTTTTAGTTTTTGTTTCTAATTGTGGTTCAATACCTCTATCGAGACAGCCCTTCAAAAGCGCGCCGACTAGAGCCTGCCCAAACCCCCTTGAATCTTTTTCAATGCGCTTAGCCATCACATCCTTTGGAATAACCCCTGTTCCGCCGCCCAAGGGGGTCTCAGCTAAGGTCATGGGAATAGGCATTCCATTATTTCGAATCTTTGAGGCCCAGTCACCCAGGGTTGAAAAATCGAATAACTCATTATCCAGTGCGCGACCGCCGCCTTTAAGAGCTCCTGGCCTATCAAGGTAATAATCGGGGTACCCCTTCAAAATAGAGAACACTGCATTGGTTTTTTCTTCTATAAAGTCCAATGCTTCACCGCAATTATCAATAAATGCCTCGAGTAGATCTTGATTTATCTCCCCCTGCGATAGCGACATAAAATAATCAATAGATTTTTTTCTATCGTCCTGAATACCACTTTTCTTCATTTGGCTATTCATCGGCGCCCAAATTATACCGCCAGAAACACCCGCTGTTCCGCCAACTAAAGCCTGTTTCTCAAAAATCTCTACTGATGATCCACTTTCATAAGCACTAAGCGCTGCGACCATACCACTGGCACCAGCGCCTAAAATCACAACATCAACTTCTTTGTCCATTTAACTTTTCCCTTTAAGAAACCTGCGTCAAAACATTAGACGTTATCTTGATAAAAAAAGGGCTCTAAAGAGCCCTGATTCATTAATGCCATGTATGGATATGGTAAAGAATAACGATAATTAGTATAGCTGTGATTAATATTGAAAGCTATGTCGCCGGCGTTCTAGGGCGTCGAACGCGTTTGAAGTAGCATATCGAGCCTAGCGGGAAAGTAACATTGCAGGTGGCGGGTCCACTTCCAGGCAATACGCGAGCCATTTCTCTCGCCGTTCGACAGTAGCGCTAGCACCGGCCGGCAAGGTCAGCGCATTCTTTCGTGAAAATGTAACAACTGCGCTCGGAGTTACCAGCAGTTCCCTGTGTTAGGTCGTTGACTAAATATCCCCAGTCGTGACCCAGTAAACATAGGATAATCTATAGATTATCCAGGCCTGATTTGATCTATTGGACAGCAACTAAATCAAATCGGAATGTTATGTCTGCGATGTAGAAATAGGATTCTGGCAGTCGTTGTATAGTGTGTCCAAACACCGACATGTCGCAACTGGCGACGATGAGATTTTTTGGCGCGAGGCGGGGAGCAACTGAGTTACCTAGGTCGTTTTGTAGGCTTAGTCGGTTTTGGATTGTTCTCTTTTTCCGCTAAAGACTAAGATTTAGAGTGAACTCCGATATTCAAAATTCTAAAAATTCCAGTTAGCACTTCCGTAACCTTGATGATGTTGAAGATCTGCTCGCTGAGCGAGGCATAACTGTCAGCTGCGAAGCGATTCGTCCGTGGTGTATAAAATTCGGCGCCAAATATGCCAGCGATTGAGACGAAAGCACCGCGGACACGGTGACACCTTTTTAGTCGATGAGGTCTTCGTCAATGTCAATGGCAAGCAGCACTGCCGCTGGCGGGCCGTGGATCAGAACGGGGAAGTCGTTGCTGACGTTTAACTTGCCAGAACCGAATTGGGGATTCATCGGCGTCAGGTCAATTTTCAGTCGTCTGTCTGCGCCCAGCAGTCCCGATAGGCGCGCGCCCATGGTGGATCCTTGCTCAGCCACCAGGGCAGCCCGGTTTCCCCCAATTGGTCCATATGCTTTTCGTTCGTTCGCCTGTAGGGTTTCAATTCTTTTTTTGTTTTTACATGCAGCGGCGGTTGGGTGTAATAAAGCGCGGTGTCAATCCCCTCACAATCACTGCCCTGTGTGTGCGACAAATGGCCGCGAAGTGTAGCGATGCGTGTGCTGAATGTTGAAAGCCGGGTGCCGATAAACCGACCAGGAGCCCCGGCGCAAATCAGTGTCTCAATTATTCCAAGCCAGTGATCAGGCGTATCCGCCACCACTTCCGTGGGCAAGCTATCAAAAGTTACCACATTGAAGTTCTTGCGAAATGCGTCCAGGAACTCACTATTTTTTTCGTCGGTTGCCACATAAATTGGCTGATCCGATGACAATAGCGCTTCAGTGTGCTTCAGCATTTGTTTCGCGCCAATTTGTGTCTGGCCGTATTGAAAGTGAAAATCTCCACGTCGAATATGGAAGGCTGAGTACTTTGTGCCGGCGAGCACCGGTGCGTTGATCGCCCGGTCAGCCAGCTTGATGATATCTTCGTGAAAGCGAATGGTGTCCCGCAAGAGCGTCCGCGCCTGGCGCTCGAGGTTCTCATCTCCAAATAAGTAAAAACACTCTGCGACGCCAAACATCCGATGTTTTTTGGTCATAGGGAAATAAAGTAAATCGCAGTGTTCAATTTCGGCCGATATCTTGATAAGCCAACGACCCGCCCGCAGTGGCTCGGTCAATCGTTCCAGTAGTTCTGCTCGGCGGGCTAGCGCATCGGCAGGAAAAACCAGCATATTGTCCAGAGCGTTCCAGGGGGGCGTATACGCATGGGTCTGCATAAAGTCATGATGTTTCTCGTTAGAGACGGGCTCGCGGTTGACACTTGAGAACTCAAAAAACTCTTCTGCGGTTATTACAGGGAGTTGGCGTCGAAGTTCACTCAGATCCAAAAAGTCCTCGAGAAGGCGCGGCGTATCGCCGAGCAGATAAAGGGGTTTTGCGGGCGGAAGCACCAGGGTTCGCCCCGTGATCCAGGCCATCACCACCATGATCTCGAATTGCATCAGGATATTGTTCCAGCCCCCGTCATCTAGCTGAAACGCCAAATATTTTCGCGGATGCGGCGGGCTACCCAGGTACAGAAACTGACCAGTGGCTCCCGTTCCTGTACTGGATCGGCCATAGGTTAATGTGCGTTGGAAACTGTGCATTCTAAAACAGCCTACCTATTGGATACTCCCAACTCATAGGAGGAGAATTAGCGTTCCATCAGCAGATGACCGACCCGTGCGGCAACGACTTCGGGGTCGTTATTTGCTACGTACCACTCCACCGTGCGCTTTGCACCCTCTGCAAACGAGACCCGTGGTGTCCACCCTGTTTTTGTTCGCGCCAATGATCCGTCCAGGGCTCGGTGAACTACACCGACAGGCTTATCGGCGAGGTGTTTTACACCCTCCGGAGGATGCCAGTCCAGCAGTGTGAAAATTTCGTCGGCTACTCTATTGAGGCTAATAAATTCGTCAGTACCTACATTGACAGCGCTGCCATCGTCAATATGCTCGCAGGCGAGGATCAGGCCGTCTACTACGTCGTCGACATAGGTAAAGCCACGCGACTGCTCGCCGTTTCCCCAAATCTCAAATGGTGATTGTTTGATAAAAGCTTTGGCGATTAGGGCAACGATCGCGTGCGACTCGTTTTCGCGCGGTCCGTAAGCAGTCGAGATGCGCGCGGAAGCTGCTTTTACGCCGTATTGCCGATGATAAGCTCTGAGCGACAACTCGCCCATCAATTTGGCCCATCCATATTCTTCATCGGCGAACGCGCCACCGCGCTCCTCGAAGGAGACCATATCTTCTGTGAGTAAAATCTTGCCTGTTTGGATATCTGTAGGATAAACACAGGCGGAGCTCGCGAACAAAATCTGCTCTACATCGTTGTCCACGGCTGACCTGAAAACCGTATTGTCCAGTGCCATGTTGCCGACACAATTAGCCGGATGGCTGCTTATATAACCACGTCCCCCATGGTCGGCGGCGAGATGAAAAACCAGATCACATCTTTGGGTAGCATCTTCCGCTGCACTTATATGGCGAAGATCGCCTTCAAGGAAATCTATATCGTTTCTGACTGCTGCCAAATTCACCAGCTTACCGCTGGATAGATCGTCGGCCACGCGAACGGTAGCCGCACCCTTGTGTAATAGCTTTTCCACCAGGTGACTACCGATGAAGCTTGCTCCTCCGGTGACCAGGACTCGTTTGTTTTTCCAATTCATTTTGACTTGTGAACCATTTTTTTCAATTGAGCGCGAGCGCAAAAGATTGCCATCCCAGCGGTTTACCCAGCGTCATTTACGATGGAGTGAAAGTTCTCGCGCTTGTCGTGCTTCCAGTCAGCGTAAGGGCCATTTTGGTCCACATAATGCAAGAAAACCCCAGCGTGCCGCATGCCCTCAAACGATTCACGCCAGTGTCTGATTTCCGCGCCACGATAAACAACCGCGTCTCCTGGCAAGAGTCTCAGCGGCACAGATTCATCACCGAGTTGGAAAAAAATAGGCCAGGGTTTGGCCGCCTCATATCCCAGGGTTATTATTAGGCTGACCTCACAGGAGGGGCGGTCCACATGCGACTCCAGCTCATCGCCTTGATGGTATAGGCGAAAGTAGGAGTAGCTTGGATATAGCTTTAACCCGGTCAACATCTCCACGCGCGGCCGAAACAACTCAAGGAGCGTCTCCATTAGCGTATCACCATACGAACTTGGTGCCCCGGGAACCTGTCCATCATCGAACGTCATCTCGCCAGTTAGCGATTTCTTTACCGCGTAGCCATAGGCTGCTCCGAGCAAAGCGTTGTTCATGAACCCCTTCGCAACGAAATATTTTTCTTTCTGGAACTGATCAGCGCCCGGTGAACTGAAATAGTCTGCAAAAATTTGGGTCTCACTTATAGGTCGAGCTCTGAACCAAATGTTAAAGGCCCATTTTTCGCCATCAACAACCGGCATACCTGCGTGGAGACTCTTCGGGTGGAGATCCGCGGTACCAGGCAATGTATTGTGAAAAATGGCCATGCGACCTTCGCGTGCTGGGATACTAATATCGATATTGGGGAAGTAGGTGGCCCCTCCCTCGATCACGTCATTTAGATACACCAGGGCGGTGACCACGCGCTGGCCCCCGTGTCTACAACAGTTTTGACCCATTACCGTTCCTAGGTCGTGGGCATCATAATGAGCCCCGTACTCCTGGCCTTTGTGATAATGAACGACTTGGATGGTTTCAGCGTGCGCAAGAGGAATACCCACCAGCTCGGAAATTCGCTCAGCAATACTCTGAAGGGTTTGATCCGTATCGTGCTCAAGCCCGGTGCTACTGCCTGTCCGGGACGGGCTTTCAAAGCCTTCACGCTCACCCGCGACTAACGCTCGCTGAATCGACTTTCTGGCGAGCGCGATAATATGTTTGCATTCTTCCGGGGTAAGAACATTCTCTATGTAGGCTATAACGGGATCACTGCTGACAACTTCGATACTTTGCTTTACTGCAGATTGCGTCAACTGGAAATTCCTCTAATACTAAACTGGTGTTGGCAGGGTATCAGGAACAAGGAATGTCGAAATATTCATACTATAGAGCCCGTAGATTCGCCTTTTCGGTCGAAGGGACGCGGCGCACCGCCGTTAGTACCTTGGGCTCCTCAAACCAACCACTATTGACTACTTTGGACAAAAAACCCGTGCCCGTCAAACGCCTTGAAGGGGCGCTCTCGTGAGCACAACGATTACTGGGTCGCTGATCTACTGAGGGATGATGGGAGCAGGAGCAGGAGCTGAACCCGAGGCAACCGCGGCTAAAGCCGGCTTTGATGCTGCTGACAGAATCATGCCTGCCGCTGGTGCTGTTATAGCCAGCGCTCCGGCCTGCTTGAGAAATTTACGCTTTTGTAGGTTTGTCGTATCTTTTTCATCTTTCATAATAGTGAAAACTCCTGATTACGGTTGGTTTGATTGAGAATTGACTGGAACCTTTGGGTAGGGTGATTTTGTGGCTACAACGATAGCAGCAAGATTCGGACCATTATATTAAATATGTTTAATATCAGTAGGTTAAAATATTTCTTGTGGGGCCGGGGGTTGCAATTGTAAAAAAAACTGACACATTTTGTCACTCGGTGACCAGCGCTGTTACTGCCGCTACCGCTTCCGTTAAAGAAGCGTTGGGCAGCTCGTAGCAATCAATCCCCTCAATCCATTCCACCAGCCAGGCGGTCATTTCCACGGTGAGCGCGTTCTTCATCCCAAGACACTCTGTCATCAACTGCTGTAACGCTGTCACTTTGCCCAATGGAATGAGCCCGGTTGTGGCGCCAGGATTGTAAGTGGGAAATACGAGATACTTTACTGGGAGAGCTCTGTCGTAAGCCGGGTCAAGTAGATCAACCTCCGGTGGTCTGTAGCGAACCACCTTGCCGTCCAGTCGCGGGAAGGAAGGCAACGTGTCAAATTCTGGAAATAAACCGGCTAGTATCGGCCAAGCGGGCGCCTTGCTGCACAGGGCGATGGGAAAAGGGCGTATCAGCCCGTCATTCCGATTGACCAAAGCGACTTCGTCGGAATAGTAGATGAATCCGGCTGCCACGAGCCCCGCGGTCAGAGTTGATTTGCCCGCGCCCTGTGCACCTGGCAGCATGACGAGTGCGTTGCCGTTGGACAACACACCTGCATGAAAGTAGAACATGTAGTCGAAGTGATCTATCGCTTCCTGAAGCATCACACTTTTGACGGTGGGCGCGATTGAATCGGGGTTCTTAAAGCGCGCAATGGGCACTGAGTTTCGATACACGATGCATGAGTCTGATCCGTGACGCACATCGATGGCCGATGTTCGCCCGTCTGGCTGTGGCGCTTGACCAATGCTCACCTCCAGGTGTCCGAGCACAGCACGAATAGCACTTAATGCTGTTTCATCGTCTACAAAAATTGAGACAGTGTGGTCTAGCAGGCGAACGGTCATAGACGGTGCCGAGGGCGGGGGTTCCAGCGGGTTGATACCCGAGACCTCGGTAAGCACCTGGTAGGAAGTGCTCTGTTGCGGCACCTCGTACTGCGGTTCTAACAGGCCTACGTCGTGCCACTGTTCGATTGCCTGCAGGGCGTATTCACTCGCCAGCGCTTCACTGAGCCCAAATTGTTGCACAGCATCATTGACGGCTTGCTCAATTGAAGGATGGATATCCAGGCAGGACCAGAGATACGTCGAAAATGTGTTCAGGGCAAAGAGTTTCTGGTTTTTGGTTTGCAGCACCACGCCTTCGGCTCCAACGTAAAACAAGTGTGAATCTTTAGGTAACGCCAGCATGGTTTTCATCTGAGCAGCAATTAAGTCCCTAGGTTAGAATGCGTGCATGATAGAGCTTAACAACCGCGAACAACAGGTGTTGGTAGCCTGTGTTCGGGCGTCACTGGAATGCCGGCAGGGGGAATTCGATGCCAATGCCCTGGCCGGGGTCATTGAGGGCACTGTGGATTGGCCAGCGCTGGTGCAAGCAGCCCTAGACCAGGGCATGTTGGGCATACTGTGGTATTGCAGTACGCTGGATCGGCTGGAGATCTTTCCTGCAGATATCAGGGAAGCCCTGGCGACCTTCATTCAAAGTCAGCGAGCTGGGAATACAGCCCGAACGGATAAGCTGCTAGAAGTACTGGGCTTTCTGGGGGATGCCGGTATTCGCGGCGCACCTTTCAAGGGATCGCTACTGGCTGAGAACGCTTACGGTGATATTGGCATGAGGTCGTTCTGGGACCTTGACTTTCTCGTGCCCGAACAGGATTTCGATCGTGCCATTTCGTTACTGGAACAACGCGGTTTTATCGATACTATGCACCCTCCGGACGGTTACATCTTCAGCTCCAAGCAGCTAGCCAAGCTTTGGCGGTACTGGGGCCAAGCCGCTCTCCTGCGCAAGTCCGATCAACTGGCTATTGAGCCACATGTTGCAGTAGCACCCTTTACCCTGGCCCTGAATTACGATGACCTGTGGCAAAGAATTTCACTGGGCCCGTGGCGTGGCGTGCAAACGTGGCAATTCGAGCCGGAAGATCAGGTGCTTATTTTGTGTCTGCAGGGCGCCAAACCTTATTGGGACAAGATCAAACTCCCAGCTGATTTGGCGCACTTCCTGGTGGCCCACCCGCAACTGGATTGGGAGAAAATTATCCGCCGCGCAACCAAGCACGGCATTAGAAGGCTATTAGCGCTCGCCTTACTAATGGTGGAGCGACTGTTTGCCCTGGCCCTGCCGGAGATGGCCGTTAAGCTGGCGCATGCCGACGCGGAAGCTGTCAGGATATGTGATTGCCTGCTCCACCAAGGTGAGTCATTTCGCTATGCATCAACGGATGTATATAAATTGTCCCGCTATCATCTCGAGACACGAGAGCGTTTGTCGGATAAGTCGAAGTACCTGTGGAGGACGATAGTCTTACCCAGTGAATCCTATGTGAAATCCGTTCGCTTACCTGATTCCTTGTATTGGGTTTACTCCCTGCTGAAGGTTGCGAACGATGGTTATCTTTTGATCAGGGGCCAGCTCAGGCGCATCTTCTGAATAAAGGTGACTGGACTTCCCGGGGTTTGCTAAAGACGCTGATAGCGTTAAAATGCAACTCGATTGGAGAGGTTTATGACCCGCAAGCGATACACAGAAGAATCTAAAATCGAAGCTGTCTGGAAAGATACGATGTCGCCAACTATTCCCAGCTCTGAGAATCCACTGTCGAGATACGGGACGTAAATTGGAAGATAGTGTGGGACTATTGTCCGCTCCCAGTCGGCCATTCCCGACTTAACCGACTGGTACAGGAGAGTGACGAATACGAAGAATTGAGCAGCGACGTTGGTTACGGCGTGTTCGTCATGAAAGAGGTAATGTCAACTGTGGACGAGGAGCGGATGTACCAGGAACAGATCCAGTTGGCTGATCATAGGGTGCCGGAAGATTTGAAAGGGCGCCGGGTGAAGTTTGGCATCTCACCCAACCTGAGCATAGATTTATACCTCGAAATGCTCGATATGTTTCAAATTATTCCGTTGGAATTGAACAAAACCATAGTTCGAGCAAGCTTCTACGGACACGCTAACCCCTGGTTCAGTCGCGACCGAGAACGCCAGGCTCAAGATGCGAACTGGAGAGTCTTAGCGCGGTTCTGGCAATTTTGATGGCCTAATCGGTTGATCCCCGCTGGTCGACTCGGTCGTGGAACTATATGCTAGTCGTACATTAACAATTAAGGTAAGCGTCGATGTCGTTTTATCTTCGCCACAAATTTCTCTTCTGCGCAATCATCTGTCTAGGACTACGTAGCCTCGGCTCGTTGGCTGACGAACACCAGCGCGCCATCTCTGTAGGTGACATGCACGCCTTTGCGGCGGTAAGCGCACCGGCTTTCTCACCGGACGGTGCTTGGGTGGCCTATGTGGTGGAGGCCAATGATGTTGCAGCCAACGCATCGATCAGTCAACTTTATTTGGTTGCCGCTAATGGTGGCGAATCTACGCCTATGAGTGCAGAGTCGGTCTCTTCCTGGGGGCCGGTGTTTAGTCGGGATGGTGTGCGTCTGTACTTTCTTTCTGCTCGAAACAACGAGAGAACTCAGGTTTGGTCGCTCAACTTGCGCGTCGGCGGAGAGGCACAGCGCGTCACTGACATTGAGCGTGGGGTGTCGAGCATCAATTTCTCCCCAGATGAAAAACGCCTGCTTCTGGTACTGGCCGATGAAGATGACGCCGAGCCTTTGTTTCAAGGGAGTAAGCCCTGGGTGGTCGATCGGCTGCAAATAAAACGCGATTTTGTGGGCTACTTAAATCACCTGCGCGACCATGTCTATGTCTACGATTTAACCAGTGAAACACTGACTCAGATTACATCTGGTCATTACGACGATTCTGAGCCGACCTGGTCACCGGATGGCAAACAGGTGGCGTTCGTGAGCAATCGCACGGCGAATCCAGACAGCAATCCCAATACCGACATATGGATCGTCGATGCCTCGCAGGGGGATATCAAGGCTGGGTTGCACCAGGTTACTACCAGCACAGGCGCCGAGCAGACTCCGCTGTGGCACCCCGATGGCCGCTCTTTGGTCTATCTCTCCACTAAGGCAGATGTGGAATACAACTACGCGATAAACCACCTTGCCAGTATTGATTTGGAAACTAAAGAGGTCCGCTATCTCACAGAGAAAGTCGATAGAAATGTCTTTAGCCCGAGGTTCACCCCTGACGGTAAATCGATCAGTGCATTGCTCGAAGATAGTGCCGAGCAGCATCTGATCCTCGTTAACTGGAAAACCGCTAAGTTGCGAAGGTTGGTTGATGGCGCTCTACAGGTAAGCGATTACGCCTTTGATGCCGCTGGCAATGCCGTGGTAGTTCTCACCTCGGACATGCGACCATCGGAACTTTACTCGCTGAGCCGCGGTGGAAGAAAGGCCCTGAGCCACGCCAACGACGCGTTGATAGCGGGTCTCGTTCTGGGTCGTACTGAAGAGATTCACTTCAAGGCGCCGGACGGTTGGGACATAGAAGGGCTGGTTACATTTCCGCCGAATTACGTTGCGGGAAAAAGCTACCCCAGCATCCTGCTCATGCACGGTGGGCCGGTATCTCAGTACGCTCACGGATTTTCTTACGACAGCCAGTTACTGGCGGCGCAGGGCTATGTAGTTGTGCGTAGCAACCCCCGTGGATCGTCGGGGTACGGTCAAGCATTTACCTTGGGCCTGCACCAGGGCTGGGGTGAGAAGGATTACCGCGACGTGTTGGCGGCCATGGACCACGGTATTGAACAGGGCTATGTCGATCCTGACCGCATGGGGATGGGGGGCTATTCCTACGGCGGAATTTTGACCAACTACCTACTCGGGCACACCAATAGATTTAAGGCTGCGGTGAGCGGTGCGGGTTCTGGTTTGTATGTTGCGAGTTATGGACACGATGAGTACCAGCAATGGTATGAGTCTGAATTGGGCACCCCGTGGGCAAATCGGGAACTCTGGGAGCGACTATCTCCTTTTAACTACATACACAAAGCGACGACGCCCACTCTGTTCATGGGAGGCTCTGCAGACTGGAACGTGCCAATTCAAGGGTCCGAGCAACTCTATCAGGTGATGAAGCGTGTCGGTGTCGACACCACATTGGTGGTATATCCGGGGGAACATCATGGTGGGTGGTCTTTTGCTAACCTCACCGATTATTCGATGCGAAGTTTGGCTTGGTACGAGCGCTACCTAAAGCTTCCAGCAAAGACCGCGACAGCCCCCTAGGGATACAACTTTTTCACGTACTGCCAAGTGACTCACTAATATTGGTGGAATCAGGCGATGAATATTTATAAGCGTCATCGTTTCCCCCCAGAAATAATTTCCTACGCCGTCTGGCTCTATTATCGATTCAACCTCAGTCACCGAGATATTGAAGATCTCCTAGCTGAAAGGGGCATCGCTGTATCCAGGGAAGCGATCCGTCTTTGGCACCCAAAGCACTCGCTGCGCTCATGGGGCAGGCTCTGCATCAAGTTCGGGGCTATATATTTATGCCGACTGAAGCGAAAGCACCAAAGTTTCGGCGACACCTTTTACATTGATGAAGTCTTCGTGAAGATCAACGGCAAGCAGCACTACCTTTGGCGGGCAGTTGATCAGGAGGGGGAAGTCGTTGATGTATTCCTGCAGGCGAGACGCGATGGTGCCGCAGCTAAACGTTTCTTCAACCGATTATTGCGAAGCCATGGCGTTGCTCATCGTGATCTCATGCCGGATGTTGTGCATGACAATTCCTGGTATGCGAGCAATCGAGCGGAGAAATCGCATGAGGCGACGAGGGTTCGTGAGAGAGCGCTGCGGAAGTTCAAATCAACAGTGCAAGCGCAGAAATTTTTGAGTGCTCATGCTGTCGTTTACAACTTGTTCAATCTTGGGCGCCATCTCGTTCGAACAGAGCACTATCGAAATCTCAGGGAAGGTGCATTTGCACAATGGAGTAGGGCAGTGGCGTGAGATCTGAAGTTAGATTACTCTGATCTCGAAAAGTTAATTTGTCGATACCATCAGTAGTGGGTTGTGCAAATGATTCCTACGTCAAAAGATGGCGAGCAGCCTCCATCGAGGGATGCTATACATCAATGATCTGAACCTGTTCTGAAATGATTCGATAGTAGATAGTATGGGAGCCAACAAAATAACGAAAGTAATCAGCATTGAGTTCAGGCCGATGCCTACCCCGGTGAAGATCTTCAGCAATAAACTCAAAACGAGCCAATAAGCTTTTCAAATAGAGCACGGCTTGTTCAGATCCGAATTTTTTAGCGGTATAAGTATCTATCTCAGCGATACTTCTCGCTGCATCCGGCGATAAGACATAGTTAGCCACGGTTAGCGATTAACTCTTTGACAAATTCTTCACCGTTTATAAGCTCACCTCGCTCAAGCTTAGCTTCGCTAACGGCCAACTTTGAGCGTATTGCTGTCAACTTGGCTTCGTCTTCCTCAAGTGGACGCAGACCGGCTCTAACCGCTTCGCTAGTTGATTCAAAATGTCTCCCTAGGTGCTATTATCAGATCGAGTGATTACCTTGCTATCAAAAACGGAGTCGAGTTTGTTATGTATCAAATGATAAGTAGAGGGCTACTGGTCTCGCTGGCCCTGCTCTTGATAGCATCGTGTGGTTCAGAGAAACCGACAAGGTCTGGTCCACTCGACAAGGGGGATAAGGCACCGAAGTGGACGGGCATTGACCTTGTCAGTGGCCAACAGAAAAGCTTCCCTGAGCTACTCAATGACAAACCAGCTGTGCTGGTTTTTTGGGCCACCTGGTGCCCCTACTGCAAGGCGTTCATGCCTTACGCTGAACAGATACAGGCTGAATACGCCGAACAGGGAGTACAAATCATCACTTTTAATGCCAAAGAGAGAGGTGAAGGTAACCCCAAAACGTACGTAGACAGCTTGCAATTCCCTCTCGTTGCCATCGCTGACGCAGACAGCATCGCTGAAGATTATGACGTGAAGTTTATTCCGGGACTTATGGTCGTGAACGGGGAGGGCATGGTCACCTACCGACGAGGGTGGACCGATCTGCCCGCGGGGAAAAAGGTTGCGGAATTCTGGGCCGATGAAGTTCGCGTGGCATTAAATGAAATTGAAAACGAGCGAGTAAATAGGAGGGACAGGTAATAGTGCTGTCGGTCGGACCGCTGGCGACAATTCAAGGCGCTGTTTTTTCCTACTTAAACAGGCCGGGGCCACTGATGCCGCGACGGTGCCGACACACATGATTTGTAGGGGTGCGGTGGAACCTTCAGATAATAGGAATCCTGCCATTCCAGGCCCAATCATTGAGCCAACGCCTACTGCGGGTGCCGATAGCGCGATATGTTTGCTGTCGGCATCCACGTCAGCAATTATTGCAAATAAGTACGCAAAGGCCGCTGCCCATCCAAACATGAATACGCAGGCTCCCACAGCGTAGTCAGAAAGGTTGTTAGTTAGTGCAATTGCCATGACACCCACGAGCAACAAAAAGCAATTCACTATATAGGGTGTTGAATTGCACCTAATATTGAACCAATAGCCGTCGATATTTGCATGCTGAGGTGACCCACTTCGGGGACAAGAAATACCACGCTATTCAGTGCCTTGAGATGATCGAGGCGGGTGGATATTCAATGCAAACCGGGTCAATTTAATGTGCGAATCAACAGCTTAGAGTATGTTTTCGTCCAGTTGTGGTCCAAAGACCCTCAATCACTTGAAGTTTCTAAAAGTATATTTTAGCCTTTCTAAATCCGACTTGCTTTAACATCAGGATCAAATGCTCCACCTCTTTCGAGGATATGACTGAGTCGTTTTCATAGCAAAGCATGAATGATCTTCCATCCTGACCGTAGAGTAAGACGATGTACTCGCTTATTCTACCCGGGCTCTTCCTGATTTCGGCGTAGTCGAGATAATTTTCTTCGAACTTTGACTGTGCTGCTGATAGTTTCATGTCGGAAATTCCAGCTCAGTCAAAAGAATGAATTGCTTCATTCAACGTCGAGTAGAAGGAGGTCACATCGGTAACAGGCTTGATGTTGGCTCTAGAGAGCGTTTTTAGCGGTTGAAACTGCAAATCAGCGATAACCATTTTCTTACCCTCTTTGGCGCAGTAGGTAGTAAGTTTGTTCATAGCAGCAACGCCACCAGAATCCAGGAGAGTTACGCCGTCCATATAGAGGATCACACCGTCAAGCTTTGCCATATAAACAGAAATCTCTCCGAACGCTCGGTCTGCTGCTGCAAAAAATAGAGGGCCATTGATTTTCAGTACTGCCCACCGATCAGGAAGTCTGGCGTCGATCAGCTTTTTGTTGTCACTTATATCGGTGACTCTTGTCATCGCTGCCATTTCATTCACAAATAAAATGCAGGCTAAAAGAACGCCGGCTGTAATGGCGATCACCATGTCGAAAAAAACGGTGAGCATCAGGCAGGTTATTAATACCGAGACGTCGCGAACGGGTGCATGTTTGAAAAGGTGCAGGGATTTAGACGCTTCACTCATATGCCAGGCTACTATGATCAACAGGGCTGCCATAGCAGGCATCGGTAGATAGGCCAATAGCGGGGCAAGCAAAATCAGCGCAAGCAAAACGACCAGAGCATGGATCATTGCCGCTATCGGAGACTGAGCGCCCGCTTTTAGATTTGCAGCCGAACGCGCGATCGCAGCCGTGGCAGTGATCCCTCCAAAGAAAGGCACAATGATATTGCCCAGACCCTGCCCGAGCAGTTCACTGTTTGCACTATGGCGTTTTCCAGTCATACCATCCAACACGACGGCACACAGGAGGGATTCAATAGCGCCCAGCATAGCGATGGCGAATGCAGATGGGAGTAGGTTAACCACCATTGCCCAGCTGAATTCAAAGGGCTGACCTGCGGGGCCAGGTCGTTGCCACGGCCACGCAAACTCAGGCAGATACGGGGGGATACCCATTCCAACCGTGCCATCCGGCATGAGGTAGCTGAATCGAGAGCCTATGGTGTCAACCTCGTGACCAAACTTCGCAAGGAGAACACCCAACAGGCTCGCGCATATAACCGCAGGCAAATGGGGCGGGATTGCGGTTTTGAGTTGCGGCCACGCCAACATAACGCCCAGGGTAAGCGTGGCGATTAAGACACTGGTGGAGTCAAATTGTGCTATTGAGCTAGCGAGTAACCATACTTTGTCAACGTAATGTTCAGGCATATTCTCTAGGGGTAAACCCAGAAAATCTTTCAATTGCAAGGTGACGATGACGATCGCAATGCCACCGGTAAAGCCAAGCGTTACTGACTCGGGAATGTACTCAATGAAGCGCCCCAGGCGGGCAAACGCCATGGAAATTAGTATTACACCTGAAAACAAAGTCGCCAGTAGCAGTCCCGCGAGCCCATAGCGTTGGGCGACTGGATAGAGGATAACGACAAAGGCGGCGGTCGGGCCGGAAATACTGAATCGACTGCCGCCAGTGAGGGCGATGACAAATCCGCCAATGATCGCGGTATACAATCCGTATTGCGGTGCAACCCCGCTGGCTATCGCTAATGCCATGGCCAACGGGATAGCGATAATCCCCACCGTAATTCCAGCCAGCAAGTCTTGCCTGAAGCGAGCCAACCCATAGGGCTCTGCGCCAAAACACGCATCGCGAAATGCGTGTCCGAAGCGTAATGAAAACAGATGCGCTCTATGCGCCATGGCCAAGTCTCATTTGAGATGCTTTGAATGTTAACATTATGATAATACAGTTATCATTGCATAGCGAATTGGTTCCATTACAGATTAAAGGGGTGTCCAGAGTGGTAGACGAGACACTGTGGTTAAGCTTGGCAAGTCATGGCATTTCTAGTGCAGCGGAAGTGCTGCATAGCCCGGTTGATGATGTGTTGGTCAAAAGGGACTTGCCTCGATGTACTGCTCGGTCAACGCGGGCAAGAAAAGGGATGTCGCTACTTTCTTCGGTCTTTCTGGAGCTGGAAAACCACGGTGTCTAGGCTCACACCGCAGCACTCAGCAATACCAGTAGGACATTCTTGACCCACGAGATGCACATCATAATCCTGCCGAGCGGGGTAGCAGGGCCAAAGCACTGGCGAAAAAGTCTATAGACAATTTTGTCCAGTTTACCGATACCGAGGCAGGCAAGATTCTGGTAGCAGCGGGCCCACACATTCAGCCGAACACGCCAGCTAGTGGGAACCCTCAGTATTGCTGCGCATGGCCAGGCCAGAAAGCATACTAGATGTACGACAACTATTATAATATGATGTTAATCAAATGAACCGCCCCTCGGCGTGTCCCATCAACTTATATGGCGCGGTAAAAATGGAAAAACGCACAGCTCGACTAACACTATTGGTTGATCCAGACAAAAAAGCGACATTCGAAAAGCTCTGCGAGTCTGAAGATGTTACGCCCTCGCAGAAAATACGGCAGTTTATGCGTGACTATATCGAGCAAAAGCTGGGAGAAAATTGGCGTGACGAAGTCTTTAATGGTGACTAAAACTCCCGGCATCTTAGCTAAGTCCTCTATCTCGGTCGGAGCCGCTCTTGGATGATCCTGATAAAGGCGAAAACCGAAAACCCCTTACTCTTAGGGAGACACTTTCGATTATCATTGCCGGCCACCTGGGTGTTCGAAAGCGCGCGCAACGAGTTGAAGACTTTCATCGAGCCAACGGCCTGCACATATTTGTCGCCGCGGTAATCTACTTTGTACTCATCGTGTTCGGCATCGTATTACTGGTGAGATATATCACCGCCTGATATTTTTACTCTGCACTAGAATATCTACCTGGTTAGCGGGTACTGACAAGTAACCTGCCAGAATCAGGCGATGAATACTTATAAACGTCACCGTTTCCCGCCTGACATCATTTCCTACGTTGTCTGGCTCTACTATCGCTTCAACC
Organism: Cryomorphaceae bacterium; assembly: GCA_047612385.1. GTDB lineage: Bacteria > Pseudomonadota > Gammaproteobacteria > Pseudomonadales > Halieaceae > JBALVT01. Next base: position 31,476 of record JBLGAR010000020.1, read on the forward strand.
TTAGCCATCGAAATATCAACGATCTTCTGGTTGAGGGAGGTGTCAATGTGTCTCGAGAAGCCATCCGCCTCTGGTGCATTAAATTCGGAGCCATCTCTGCCCGCCGTTTGAAGCGAAAGCACCGAGGCTATAGTGATACCTTTTTCATTGATGAAGTGTTCGTAAAGATTAATGGCAAACAACATTACCTATGGCGCGCAGTAGACCAGGATGGTGAAGTGGTGGATGTGTATCTGCAGCCCAGGCGTGCTGGTGCCGCCGCAAGGCGCTTCTTCAAGCGGCTATTGCGATCGCATGGAGGTGAATCCAGAAAGATTGTGACTGACTAGCTGCGCAGTTGTGGTGTCGCTCATAGAGAGCTGATGTCCGACGTAATTCACGATTCATCGCAGTATGCGAACGATCGGGCCGAGCAGGCGCAGAGGTTTTTGGGTGCCCATGCAGCTGTTTATAACTTATTTAATCTTGGACGTCATCTCGTTCGAACAGAGCACTATCGAAACCTCAGGGAAGGTGCGTTTGAAGAATGGGACAGGTCGGTGGCTTAAATCGATTTGACTTGTTGATCGGCCCAAAAAGTAGAGTCGAGATAAAGCTCTGATATTTCCGGTAGTGTTAACCCCACAAATGTGATGCGACTAAAGTCGTTTCCTTCCATTGCATGCACGCAATTCAAGGCGCTGCCTAAGTGGCCTTGTCGCTCGAGTAATGCGAGTTTTAACTCTTCCGAAAGAGGGAGTTCTTTTAGTATTTTTTCGAAGGGTAGGTCGAGCATCGCATCCAATGTCGAAAACAAGCCAATCGTGAAGTAGCTTTCAGGTTTCGGTCGTCCACTTTTGCGCGCCAGTTGCTCGCAAGTTCTTGCCCGAACTAATGCTAACTTAATGAGTTCATTTGGTTTTCTCGATGAGGAGGTCAAGGCGATTAAGGAAGCCAAATTCTTAATCGTGCTAAGACCTAGAAAAACCACGGCACGTTGAATGGAGTCAATCTTTGTTCTGAGGCCACTGGCCGGCGAGTTAATAAATTTCAGTATTTTATGACTCAGAGCAACATCTGTTCTGATTATAGCGCTGAGTTCTGCTACGTCCAGATCGGGATCACTAAGTTTATTCACCAGACGCAAGGCTGATACCTGGTTACTTTCCAGTCCCTTTCCTTTGATTACTGTCGGCTTGGCAAAGAAATATCCCTGGTAATAGTCGAACTCTAGCGTTTTGAGGAACTCGAATTCGTCATAGGTTTCCACTTTTTCAGCCAGCAACTTTATATTTTTCTCCCTAAACTGGGCGACATGGTCTCTAATTTCAGACCGGCTCAAAGCCAAAATGTCAATTTTGATAATATCGGCCAAGCTAACTAGTGGTTGAAGGTTTTCGCTATAGATAAAATCGTCCAAGGCGATAGTATGCCCTTGCGCTTTCAAGGTCGTTAATGTCTTGATAACTTGTTTGTCAGGCTTAACGTCTTCAAGTACTTCCAGGACTACCTGGCCCGGGGGAATGACGACGCGTTCGGGGTTTTCAAGGAAAAATTGCGTAAGATTGATAAAAGCTCGATGCTTCCCAACCAATTTATCCAGACCAATATCGGCGAAGGTGTTGAGCATCACTTGAGAAGTAGCTCTATCACCGTCGGTAACATCTGCAGTGTCTTCATTCCCGTGGCTACGAAACAGTAATTCGTAGGCATACACGTTTAGATTGTGATCAAAAATGGGCTGTCGCCCTATAAAAATGTCCACACTTCATTCCTGTAAATTCTGGTGCGCGAGTGTAGCAATAATCAGAGGACTTTAATTTCTTTTTGAAATCGCGAATACTTAACAGCTGCGAAAGAAGCTTCTTTATCTAAGGTCTAAAGCAGTGACTACGCTATCAAGTGAACCACATTGAGGGACTGCTTTACACTGTGATGAAGCGCCCAGATGTAACAAAAAAATCTATCCTACAGGCGAATTTTTTGCGCTCTTCCAATCCTGTAACGAGCAATTTTTGTGCCGGATGAAATCCAATGATGATCCCAGTGAAAGCTGATGGCCCCCAATCGATCACAAACAACTAGCCGCAGCCCCAGGACCCAACACCCCGGTCTCATCGCTACCAATGGAGGTCCGTGTAGCCCGAGGATGATGGCAGCGTGGAAAAGGGCTTTGGTCATTATCTCCGCCATAAAAAGTCGCCATCCCAGTATAAATAAATTGGTCTTCATAGACCTCTGAAAACCTTCTTTGCTTGCCGCTCAACTTGTGCAGGTTCCAACCTGGTAAGTCCATATCTGGCGGCGGCATCGCGTGAGATGGAGGGTGCGAATGAGGTGGGTCGAGATCGCACGGTAAAAGATGCCCATTGCTTGGGGATGGGCAGCGAACAGGTACCGCAGAGGACACGAAAACTGATGACACACTGACGAGGTGGTATATCGGGGAATGCTTCATCCGATAAAAGGGCAGCCGTCTCGGCTATACTGCGGACTCGCCAGCTTTACCAGGCAACATCTGAAGTGCGCAGCCCTATGGTTGTATTCGAACAGATCTGTCGGATGATGACATTTTGCTGGCACTAGAATCCTTTCGTATCATCCGAGATACATTGTAATTAGTATCAGTGACAGAATTGGGGCTACACTTCCTAGATGTTGGTTTTAGCGTGTAATACCTCAAAAAAGGAGCGAGTCGATGTCTATCAGCACCTTCGATCTGTTTAAAATTGGTATAGGTCCTTCAAGTTCACACACCGTGGGTCCGATGAAGGCCGCCCGACTTTTTGCCTTTAGCCTGGTGGAAGCCGGAGTGCTGGATCGCTGCGCCCGCGTGCGGTCTGAGCTTTACGGCTCACTGGGCGCGACCGGCGCGGGCCATGGAACTCCAAAGGCCATTATTCTGGGGCTCGAGGGTGAAACTCCCGAGTGCGTGGACGTTGATAGTATCCCCGGCAGAGTTGCTGCGGTGAGAGAACAGGGCAGTCTAAATCTTGCGGGCCGTGTTTTTCTGCCTTTTAATTATCGGGACGATCTAAAAATGCATCGGCAGGAATCGCTGCCGTTTCACCCCAATGGCATGGTGTTTACAGCCTATGATGAAGCCGGTTCAGAGCTGAGTCGGCGCGTCTATTATTCGGTAGGTGGCGGTTTCATCGTTGACGACAGCGCCGCTAGGGGGGATGCCATAGTCGAGGACCCTACAGTACTGCCGCACCCGTTTTCGAGCGGCGACGAACTTTTATCACGCGCTCGCGAAGTGGGTTTATCCATCAGCGCGCTGATGCTCGAAAATGAGAAAGCCTGGCGATCGGAAGAGACTGTGCGCGATCAGTTGTTAAATTTGTGGCAGGTTATGGACGCCTGCATCACACGAGGCTGTAATACCGAAGGTATTCTGCCGGGCGGTCTCAAGGTCAAGCGCAGAGCAGCTCAGCTTTACCGACAACTCAAGAGTCAGACTGATGCTATTGGTGATGAATCCCTTATCACCATGGACTGGGTCACTTTGTACGCGCTTGCCGTCAACGAGGAAAATGCCGCTGGCGGACGCGTGGTGACAGCGCCGACCAATGGCGCCGCCGGCATTATACCCGCAGTACTGAAGTATTATCTCACACACTGTAAAGGCTCCGGTGAGGAAGACATTGTTCGTTTTTTATTAACTGCGGCGGCCATCGGTACTCTTTACAAAATGAACGCTTCCATTTCAGGTGCGGAAGTCGGCTGCCAGGGAGAAGTGGGCTCGGCTTGTTCGATGGCCGCTGGCGCTCTTGCGGAGGCATTAGGTGGTACGCCTACCCAGGTAGAAAATGCTGCTGAGATCGCTATGGAACACAATCTGGGTTTAACCTGTGACCCTATCGGTGGTCTTGTGCAGGTGCCGTGTATTGAACGCAATGCTATGGGCGCGATTAAGGCTATTGCTGCTGCTCGTATGGCTCTTCGTGGCAGCGGGGAGCACTTTGTATCACTGGACCAAGTGATCAAGACCATGCGCGATACCGGGCGCGATATGCAGGACAAGTACAAGGAAACTGCCAGGGGCGGTCTTGCCGTCAATGTTCTTGAAGTCCCTGTAAGTATCATCGAATGTTAAGTGCCAAGGGTGTGGAGACAAACCCATGAATGACACAATTCAACGGGTCGACTTAGTAGCCACAGCCGTGTTTGCTATTAGCGGTGGGCATGAGGTTGTTTAGCGTTTTAGGGGTGATCGAAGCCCTGCAGTGAGGGGCACCTGAGATCTATGTGACAGCCCAATTCTAGAGCAGGTAGCTGCACCGTGTTGAATGGATTTTACGTAAACTCTCCCTGTGCTTTGCTCACAGTGGCTGTCAGCACTGTGTCCTGTACGCCAGTCATTAGCGCCTGTGTAATAGGAATGTCAGTACCAAATAAGTTAGTGATCACGCTAGCCTCATTCTTTCAATTCCATACCATAGGGTGTAGTTCGATGACTCGGGTGTAGTGACTACCCCCACGGGCATCTTGCATTTGAGCACAGGTTTTGTTCTATTGTTCGTCGGGATTTGAACAGATAAATTTGGGACTTGTCGTCAATAGGATGAGTTGTAGGAGTAAGGATTCATGCAGAAGTGGCAAGTCGGTGATGTGACCATCACAAAAATAGTGGAAATGGAAACGGTGGGGGGCGCAGCCTGGATACTCCCGGATGCCTTACCGGAAGTTGTGCGTGACATAGATTGGCTAAAGCCTGACTTCATGACTGAGGAAGGCGAACTAAAGTTTAGTGTACATGCGCTTGTTATCGATGTACCCGGTCGACGGATCGTTGTAGATACCTGCGTGGGTAACGAGAAGGAACGTATGCCCTATCGTGACTGGCATATGCTGCAAACGACGTTTTTGACTGATTTCCGTGCCGCGGGTTTTGAGCCCGAATCCGTGGACAACGTGCTGTGCACGCACCTGCACGTAGATCACGTTGGTTGGAACACCATGCTCGTGGACGGGGAGTGGCTACCCACGTTCCCCAGTGCGCGTTATCTCATAGCCCGCGATGAGTTTAAGTACTGGCAACAGCAGTCCGATGTGAAAATTCAGCAGTCCGTGTTTGCAGACTCTGTGGCTCCGGTTTTCGAAGCAGGGTTAATGGACCTTGTGGATACAGATCATCAAATTTGTTCCGAAGTAGATCTGGTGCCAACTCTCGGCCATACACCGGGACATGTCAGCGTACGAATCCGTTCAAAGGGTGAGCAAGCCATTATTACCGGAGACTTTGTGCATCATCCGTGCCAAATGGCGCGACTGGATTGGGGGAGTGCCGCCGATCTTGATGGTGCTGAAGCAGATGCCACTCGCAGGCGCGTTTTTGAGTCCTACGCTGATACACCTACGCTGATTATTGGGACTCATTTTGCAGGCGCTACGGCGGGTACGATTGTACGTGATGGTGATGCTTATCGGCTTCACGTTTCGTAACCGCCACGCCTACCGCTCTAACGCGGATCGGCTTTAGCGTTGGCCTCACTGAGGCCACCAATATTTGTGACGTTGGTGTAGCTGATATTGACAGGTTAACTTGTCAATATCAGGGTAAGCATTGATTTGAGCGAGTAAAGGAGTTCACGTTGTCAGATATTCCAGAAGCGCACCCTCTAAGCCAGTTGATTTATGAGGGTGTGCTGGAACGACCTCCTTGGAAAAGATTGCTGAAGCATCTCGAAGCCTATCTGCAGGTGCACAGCGCCACACTGGTAATGCGCCGGCCTCAGCTGTCCGACCCGGGGCTTACGGTGTATCTGTACTCAGATTTGGATAAAGGAGCTTTAGAGGATTTTCGTACCAAAGCCCATCGCGATTCACCATTTGCAGAGTTGCCCGAGAAAAAGGTTTTTACCCTCTATGACCGCGTTACGCGCTCCGAACTCGAAGCGCTCGATTTTTATCAGTACCTAAAAGCCTATGATGTGTCGGATATAATCGGTTTTGATGTCTACGATAAACAGAGCCATATACGGATTAGATTGCGACTGGCTCGGATAGATGGCGCCCCAGCATTCTCGCAGGAAGACCGGGCCCGCCTAGAGAGTATCGTCCCTCTGATGGATAATGCTTTGAAGCTATACAGCGCCTATACGCATAACAGTTTTATGGAAGAGTTTTACGAGAAACTTCTCGGATCGATGGATATTGCTTCCGTGATCTTGAATGCAAAGCTGGAAGTGCTTTCTGCCAATATACAGGCAAAACAGATCCTGACCTCCAATGATGGTGTATTCTTGCGCCGCAATTCGCTTCGTTGCAGCAATAGCCCCGACCAGGAAAAGTTGGAAAAGGTATGTCACGAGCTAATGGCAAAAGCTCGAGATGAAGGGCTGATCCAGCATACACGTAGCATATCAATTAATCGTACCAGCATAGATACGAAGTGGGATGTGCACATTCGCAGTGTAGAAAAGAAAAATGTGGTATTCGGAGAGGGTGGGCCGGAACTGGTGTTGCTTTTGCGGGGGCCTATTCGCGACTGCGTCCCCAGTCAGTCACGTTTGATTGAAACGTTCGGAGTTACCCCGGCTGAGGCGAAATTGATTACACATCTCGTGGACGGCCTAACACTTACTGCAGCGGCGGAGGCCCTGGGCGTATCTCGAAACACCGCCAGAACACAGCTTTCGTCTATTTTTACCAAAACGGGCGTTAATCGCCAGAGCCAACTCGTGAAGTTGGTGTCGGATACATTCGCGACACATTGGCAGTGAACTGTGGCCAGGGCATGATCAGTCTCTATTCGTGTGCATAAGGCACGCGGGTCGCTATTAGGCCAGTTATCCTAGCTTATAGTACAGGTGTACGATGCTCGCCTGACAATGCCGCTGTTAGTATCTCCTCTAATGCTACTCTTTAGAAGTTCGGGGTGGGCGTATCATTTCGAAATATTCGATTCGAGTAGATCCTATGACGACTTACGCAACAGTTGAAGACATTGAAAACTGTATGGATAACGGCTGGACCGATGGTCTGCCCGTTATCCCACCTTACGGCAGCCTGGTGGATGCAATGCTTGAGGCTATGGGCTGGCAGAGTTTCGATATAGTGGGTGAAATTCCCGACCAAAATATCGTTGTAAGAGCTGAAAAAGCTGCGGCTACTGCAGTAATGGCCGGTTGTAAAACCGAATACGGCCCATTGCTAAGAGCACTGACCGAAGGCTTGCTAGCCCCCAAACTCAATCTCAGTGGCGTAGAAGTGACCACTGGTGGTGCCGCGGTTCTGGTCATTGTCAGTGGTCCGGTGGTTGAGCAGCTTGGCTTTGAACACCAAACCAATGCACTGGGTGCCAATTGCCGCGCGAATGCCACGGTTGGCCGCTTTGCTCAGATGATGCGCTACTTTTGCGGGCGAGGTGGCGGCGTGCTGCAGTCGCACGGCACTATTGGTCACCCGGGGCGACTCAGTTTTTGCATCGCCGAGCATCCAAAAACAGAGTGGGGGGCGTACCACACGCAGCATGGTTTGCCCGAAACAGCGTCTGCTATCTCGCTGATGTCTACTGAAGGCCCAAACTCAGTGAACAACCATTATGGTGATACAGGCGTTCATATTCTCGACACCATTGGTGATGCCTTATGCCATGCCGGCCAAACCGCGTGGTATTACCGTTCCGGCGGTTTCGTGGTTGTTATTCCGCCAGATCATATGGCGCTTGTGGCCAAAGACTTCAACCGTGAACAGGCGCTGGACTACATTTATGAAAACGCCAGACGACAAACCGACGAACTTACTGAGTTTGGTCGCATCGCCAAGAACCCGATTGAGTTTGCTGAAGTTGAGCCTGGCGAGTTGCGTTCACCCTTGAAAAGCCGCGATCAATTGACGTTTATTGAATGTGGCAGCAACGGCGGCCGTTTTTCTGCCATCATCCCGCGCTGGGTTGGGAGTACTAACGCAGTGTGTAAAGAAATAAAGAGTGTATAGAAATTTTAGTCTTTAAAAATGGAGAGTGTAATGACACAAGCATCCACTAATGGGCCAAGCAATAGCCCGCCGGCGAAGCAACTAACCAGTTGTGGGGATGTCACTTGCGAATTGCTGGTTGACCCCATACCAAGGCCTACGCCCGAAGCCCTCACAGTCAGACTGAAGCCCAAGGTAGCAAAGGTGACTTTTCTCGATCACCACAAGCCAAACTCCAAGGTAATTATGGGGTACACGCAAAGTGTATTGCGCGAGCGCGGCATTGAGGTTGAAGACGAGATTCTCTTCAAGGCTGACGCCAGTACACGTATGCCAGAAGCTATGCTGCAATCGCTCTCCCAGGAGGGGGGGCTGGTTCTCTGCGGTATATCCGACTGAGGCAGTTGTTCGTCGGGCAGTTCGCTTGACTCAATCGCATTACAGCGACGCGGCGTGGCCGCTTTCGCTATATTAACGCAACCTTTCGGGGATCAGGTCGATCGCTGCATGACCTATCAACCTTCTAATCGACCCTTGCCAGCCATTGTTGTTGATCATCCTACCCAAATGGTGGAAGACGACGTGTTGCATCGTCGCGCGCAGCAGATTGCCGATGCAATCGAGCGCTTACTTAATGATCAAGAACCGGAGAATCCATCGCCATGAACAACGCTCTATCGGTACTCGGCACCGGCGTGTATCTACCTCCCTCAAAGCCAGTGCGGGATATTGTCGCAGCTGCAGGTCAAGACCCCAGTGGGCATCAGGGGTGGGACAACTGTTGTCACGCGCTGGCGGATGATCATCCAAGCACCATGGGTGCCGATGCGTTACGCAAGGCGCTGGAGGATGCCAAAGTAGATCCTTCCGAGCTCAAGTTGGTTTTGTTTGCGGGCATGTCCCGCGACTACCTGCCTTCATGGTCTGTGGCGACTGAAATCATGAAGGCCTGCGGCGCCGAAGCCCGCTGCATGGGCCTGGATATGACTATCGGGTGCCTTGGTGCGCTTTCCGCACTGGATATGGCACAGGGCTGGCTGGCCACCCATGGTGGAGGTGTCGCGGCAATCGTCGCGGCCGAGCGCTGGACCTATACCATCGACTACACATCGATTGAAAATATGGGTCTGTGGGGGCACAGTGACGGCGCCGCTGCCACGATTGTGAGTAGCAATACATCTCATGAGGCAAAAGCGAAATTTTGCGGTGCTGAGTTTTTCGCTCAGAACGACCTTAATGGGACGGTACTTATTGAATATGGTGGAACGCGTAATCCTATCGCTCCAGAGGGGGTAAAGCCTTTTGAGCGCAAGCTGATGGGCCTTAGCCGCAATGATTTACGGCAGCGATACTCAGATGGCTACTCCAATAGCCTGCAGGCCCTTAAGACCCGGTTTGATTGTAACCCTCAGCGCGGGATCATTAACCAGACGGCCAATCTGTTTTTACACTTGATTGCCTCGGTCATCGAGATACCTATCGAGAACTTTATTCTGACCGGTCACGAAACAGGCCATGTTGGTTCTGCCGACATACTGATCGGATTAGACCGGCTTCTGCAAACCGGTGGAATGAATGAGCCGCACCTGATGGCGGGCAGTACGCCCTATGCATTTGGCTCAGGTTTATTGATACCGGCATAAGATAGATTGCCGGCCGAAGCCAAATTTGATGTGAAAGCCACCCTCCCGGCTTCATACCCGAAGATGGCGCTTCAGCGTCATTGATTATCTAGAAATCACGTTCGTATTACTCCCATCGTAGATCTGTTCCGTCCGTTCCCGCACAGGGGCGCGCAGGAATCCATGCCAGGGGGTTTTTCAGTGACGTCCCTGCTGATTGAACTTTGTAAATTCGGATTCCTTCCCAATCAAAAGAGACCTTGTCTCAGGCGGTGCCCCGGGAGGAGGTGTGAGCAACTGGAGCGTGAGATTGACTCTTGGTTTAGGCACTAAAGTCGTCAGTCGCGCGATGAAATTTACCGGCTCAAATGTCACCTGTGTTGTCCTGTGCCGGTAGGGCGCCAGCTACCGCTGAGTAGTAGGCGGGGGGTAGCTTCGGCGGGACGGGCATAGGTGATAGGTAGAGCGCGTTCCAAGGGCGGCTCAGTATGATCAGGGGCGATTGGGTGTTCTGCCTTTTCGGCGTGTAGGACTTATATAGACGTCTCTCATTTCTCGCAGCTAACGCGCATTTTTTCGTAGAGTTACGCTCTGTTATTTGCTGAGGGGGCCAACTCGCTCGCGTTGACGTTTCGGTGAGCTTCGATTTTTATGGCGGTTACATACGATTGATACCGTCGAGCGAGTTGCTTTGAATCGGCAACTGGAAAAAGTTCTCCCAGCTCTTTTGCCGTATCAAACGCAGTTGCTATCTCGGCTTCCATTAAATCCAAAAGCTGACGAGCTTTTTGAGCAATAGCTTGCTCTTCGCTCGTGGCACTTAAGATTATTTTGGCCAGCATACACGCACAGGATTGTGGGTCTTCAACAGATAAAGCTCCTATCGATTATAGAGGGAGGGATAGGTTTCCATGATGTACAAAAAGTAAATTTGTCGATATCGACGCAGCGGTACCGTTGAATAGAAGCGAGCAAGCGATAAGAAACCGGAGGTGCGGATAAACACGTAAAGCGGACTTTTTTATCCAGAGTTTTTTGGCGTTGATACAACTAACTCTCACCCAGATTTTTTCAGACGAGGTTTTTTTTTGGAGGTTCAAAACCAATGGCGAGCGGCTGCGGTTACATCGGTGGCGGTTCGGGCTACATCCAGCTTCATATGCTCGCGTGTCGGCTGCGCAACTTTCAATATCCAATCGTGCTTTAGACTTCCAAAGATGGGACGCGAAAATGGAATCCATGAAGAGATCCACACGCATCAATCCACTTATATTCTCTGTACTGTGATTGAGTGGTGATATACCTGCCATTTATGTGAATCCGTTCGCTCTTTTGGTTCTTTTCGCAATAGAAAGGATCAATTTGTTGCTGGTATAATGATCTCCAATCGATGAATACAATGAAAATTTTTCGGGGTGAACAGTTCGAACAACTGAATAGGAAAAGACTTATTCCGATATGAATCGATCACACAAAACCCCATTGGGTTCTGGTTCACTGGTTCCGGACACTTCACTAGGAGGCAATAATCTACAGGCTGGAATCAAACGAAAGGAAGCACACGATTACTAGCGGTATTTATATTTGCGGTGTACGGGTGAAAAAGATTACCGACAATCGCATTGTGATTGCCCGGGAAGTCAGCCGTTTAATGAATATGATTGTGTTTTAGCCGGTCCACTACGTGGAGTTATAAGTAAATAAATACATTAATTATGGTGAAAACTATGAAAAAAAATCTATCTCTTTTGACTGGTCTGATCATAATGGCCGGCGCTCCCTACACCCAAGCGGAAATGCCCTTGGTCTTTGGCAGCACTTACGTAAGCACTGGCGCCAACGCAGTACTCGGTGGCGACATTGTAGCCAACACGTATTTCGTAGCTGGAGCCAGTACAGCGGTCGATGGCGACATTCAGGCTGGTACCGCTATAACACTCGGCGCAGATAGTACCGTGGGCACTCCTGGCACAGATATTAAAGAGACTGATTCGGGCACTGCTACAACGCTCGGCGCGGCTGCAGTCGTCTCTGGCAACGCGAACCATGGCACTGCCTTTACTTTAGGATCCGGAGCCTCGCGCGGTTCACAATCTAGCACAGCAACGTTAATGTCTTATAGTAGTGGTCAAGTTGACGTTGAACAGAATCGCTATAACCTTCTAACAGCATCCAACGTAAGTGATCGCAATGTTCTCGAGTCGACGATGCCTAGCGACATCACACTCGATCCTTTCAACGATGGTGCAACGCTCAGTCTTGGTGCGGTCGAGACCTACGTCTATAACGCAGCTAGTCTGACAACGGGCGCAGGCATAACCCTCAGCCTTAAGGGTGCTTACCACTTTGTTTTCAATATCGCAGACATGTTGAGCCTTGGTGCCGGCACAATGATAGAAGTGGATGACCGCGTTCTCAGTGTTACCTGGAATACGGGCGGCTACGCATCAGTAGGCGAACAAGCGGAAATGATTGGTACTGTCTTTGCTGGTGGCTACATCAGTACCGGAGTGGACTCTGTGATAACAGGAGCAAATACTCCTTCTGGCGATTACAATGGCGGCCTTTTTTCAGCCACTTCTTACGTCACAATAGGCGAAAGCTGTACGGTTGAAGGCGCAAGCGGTATGGCTTTCGGGCCTCCTCAATAGAAGCCAAAAAGCGAAAAGAAACTGGAGGTGCTGATAAACACGTAAGGCGGATTCGTTTCATCCGGAATTTTCGAAGTTAATACAACTAACCCTCACCCGGGTTTTTCAGGTGAGGGTTTTTTTTGGAGGTTCAAAACCCATGGCGAGCTGCTGCGGTCACCTCGGTGGCGGTTCCCGCTCCGTCGGGTATCGTGCAATTAGCTTTAGTAATTCCTCGCTGCGCGGGACAAGCCTCTGCTGGCAGCTGGTGCCAGTCGAAGCGCCAGCCACAGTTCACTTGTGCCAGATCAACTATCAATGGCGACTGCTTTTTCGCTGGAATGGTGGGCAGTCACAAAATGTTCAGATATTGGATTACCATAAGTAGAGGTATAGGAAATGGTCAAGTAACCGAAGAATCCGTTCCATCCCGGCGAGATACTCCTCCTGGCTCTACTATCGATTCAACCTACGTCACCGCCGGGGTGCCGGACCATTCATCGAAGATCTACTAGCCGAGCGAGGCATCAAAGTCAGCCGCGAAGCAATTCGCTTGTGGTACCCAAAGCACTCGCTGCGCTCATGGGGCAGGCTCTGCATCAAATTCGGCGCCATTTACGCCAGAAGACTAAAACGAAAGCACCGAGAATATGGTGACACCTTCTTCATCGATGAAGTCTTCGTCAAAATTAATGGCAAGCAGCATTATCTTTGGAGAGCCATTGGCCAGGACGCTGAAGTCGTTGATGTATATCTGCAGTCGAAGCGTGATGGCACAGCAGCGAAACGATTCTTTAGAAGGCTATTGCGAAGCCATGGTGGCGAACCAAGGAAGATCGTGACTGACAAGCTACGAAGTTATGGTGTTGCTCACCGAGAACTGATGCCGGATGTTATTCACGATAATTCTCGGTATGCTAACAATCGGGCCGAGCAATCCCATGAGCCAACCACGGTGCGAGAACGAGGGATGCGCCGGTTCAAATCAGTTAGGCAGGCGCAGAGGTTTTTGGGTGCCCATGCAGCTGTTTCAAATGTGTTTAACGTGGGTAGACATAAAGTCGGTGCTCAGCATTATCGCGATCTCAGGATAAGTGCGTTTACTGATTGGAGTAGTGCGGTGGCTTGAAGCGAGTAGATCAGAATTGTTCGTTCCGGATTTTTAACTTGTTAGTACCCGCAAGCCGGGCATGCACTGTTCTTGAATCGGCTCAGGTGCCGCGCTCTACCAGCAGCGTGTCCATATGGTCGATTTGACCGTCTTCGTTGCCCAGTAGTACATCGTTGTAATGGCGCTCACCACTGTGGGTACCTTTGACCCGGGCAAAACTTAATAGCACACTGGTTCGAAACGGGGCCTGGTCGCCACGTGGTTGCGGCGCGGCGTGCATGACATCAGTAAAGTGCAGACTGACTGAGCCGGCACGGGCGGGAGCGGCTACCCCGTAAGCTTTATCCGAGTCGAGAAAGCCACAGCTGGCCTTGTGTGATCCCGGCAGAAAACGCAGTTCGCCACTGGCTTCGGTCGCATCATACAGATATATGCTGAGCACAATTGCCGGGCACATGAAGGCATGACCACCCATGCCGCAGTCACGGTGCCAGGGCAGGTCGGACAGCCCCTCATCCATATCCGGTGTTTTATATACCACAGTGATTCCGTCCAGTTCATCATCTGCGCCGGTGTATTTGGCTTCCAGTTCGGCTGGCAGTAACGCCTGCAAGGCGCAGATGCGGGGGTCTTGGTAAAGATCGTGGAATGCCGGCATACGGCCCGCCGCCAATACCCGGGTGCAAATGGCAGCGCCGCCGGTGTTCTTGCCCCACCAGGATGCCTGGTCACCTTTGCTGGCGAGCTCGCGTAGCTGCAAGGCCTGGTTGCGCATTGCCAGCAGTTCCTGCTCGGTAAATACCTGATCGACTACCAGGTATCCGGCGCAATTCAGGAACTCCTTCATGGCTGCCGGTTCTGCATCCATAGTAAAGCTCTGGGCCGGGTCAAGCGGGCGTTGTTGGTTATCCAACAGTTGCCAGTCATTGGGGTTGAACAGAGGGTAGCCGTGGTATATCGAACGCAGTAGCGGTTCCCAGAGCATGAACAGCCCCATGTCTCCCTGGCTATTGGGCCCCAGCTTGTTGCCGTAGAGCAGCCCCGGAACGGTTTCCAGATCTGCGGCCAGCCCGTCCCAATGTTCCTGACTTAACTCGATAACGGCTTTGGCCTCTGCCTGGCCCTCGTGAATGTCTATGCCTGTGTGGCTGGGGTAATAGGTGAAGCTGGTGCCGGTTTCCGCCAGTTGCAAGGCTAGTGGCTGCAACCGCGTGCTGCTGGCAGCCTGCGTATTGCCATGATCGGCGAGGAGTTGCGGGAGGAGCTGTTGGTGAAACTCGACGAAATTCATAACCGGGTGCTCAAGAGAGGGACGCTACCAGTATAGGAGACTGCCAGCGGAGCGGCTAGCAGGATCTGGGTTCAGGCAGCAGAGACCCATTGGGAATTCAGGATTCGTTTCACACCCTTGCCGCGTTTAGCAGGTGTAAAGATACTGCCAAGTGAACTCTCCCTGGGAGATGATTAAGGGATGAGTATTTATAAGCGTCACAGATTTCCACGCCTAGGCGGCCCCCAGACATAATCAGCTACACCGTGTGGCTCTACTATAGGTTTAGTCTCAGCCATCTCGATATTGCGGATCTCCTGGCCGAGCGAGCAATCACCTTCAGCCGAGAAGCGATTCGCCTGTGGTACACAAAGCACTCGCTGCGCTCATGGGGCAGGCTCTGCATCAAGTTCGGAGCTACATACACTCGAAGATTGAAGCGCAAACATCGTGGTTATGCCGCTACCCTTTTCATTGACGAGGTCTTTATAAAAATCAACGGCACGCAGCACTACCTGTGGCGCGCTGTTGATCAAGATGGCGAAGTTGTTGATGTCGTTCTGCAAGCTAAGCGCGATGGCACAGCAGCAAAACCGTTCTTCAAACGGTTGCTGCGATCACATGGCGGCGA
>JBLGAR010000021.1:0-45667 GCA_047612385.1 Cryomorphaceae bacterium
GTCGAGATGAAAACCGTGTACCTCGATGCGGGCAGCGATCTTCCATGGCGCGAGTGACGCCGTTTTGCCGGGTCACCAAAATTTCTTCACCCAGTAATTCTATTGCTTTGGAGTCCCCTTCACCCAGATGACGGGACAAAGAAGCAGGGTACCAGTGATTTCGAAATCCCAACTCGGCATCAAGCCAGGTTTGCCAGGGCTTTTTTACTTTGGCAGCTTTTGCCTTTGCCTGTTCGACGTAGTCCTGTGTTCCTTCCAACAAGTCCTTGGTGACATCACTCATCACTTAGTTACCTCGTATGATTGAAAGATAAAAGTCTAAAGAATAAATCCTATAGCGAAAAATTATTTGAGCAAATACTCGATATGTACTCGATTAAATTCTTCTGCTTCTTCCCATTGTGGCCAGTGCGCACTGTTTTCGAGAATCACCAGCTCATTATCAGGAATCAAACCGGCAGCTTCCTCTGCAAGATGCACCAGCTGCCCAGGATTGAACCGGGTCCAAAGAATCAGGGTAGGGCAAGGCAGCTTTCGAAGTAAATCGGGGTGATACCATTTTTCCTGTTCGACAGGGTCCAGCAGGGCACCAATACTTTGTTCCGCAATAGTGCGAAGAACAACCGCGCGACCCGGCTGTTGATAAATTTGATAACGCACCTCCACGATTTCATCGGTGACATCATTATCATCATGCATTAACCAACTTATGCGTTGTCGGATCATCTCGCGATCTGGGGTACCCGCGGCTTTGCGGCTGCGCTCTAGCAGTTCCTGTAATTCTTTCGCTCCCTCCTCATCAGGCGGCAACATCATGCCCGTATTCATTACAATTTTACCCACGCGATCGGGGTGGGCCAGAGCAAACCAGGAGGCCACAGTGGCGCCCAGGGATTCACCCGAGATATGGGCTTTGTCAGCGCCAATGGCATCCAGAAAATCGAGCATGAAATCGACGTAGCACTGCATGTCGTAGTCTATGTCGGGTGCATCGCTGTAGCCGTGCCCCACCATGTCTATGGAGTAGACATGAAAATGTTTGGCATGTGCTGCGATGTTCTTAAGGTAGGCCTCTGCATGACCGCCGGTACCGTGTAGAAATATAAGCACTGGCCCTTCACCGGCTTCTATCGCTCTGGTCATTACGCCACCAGCGTTATAGTAGCTTTGTTTAAACTCAACACCCTGTAGATGGTTCCAGATACTTTGCATCGTTTTATTCTCTTTGTTTAATATTGAAGTTAAATGACTATCCGCCGGTGAGCTCCAGGCCATGGCCATTTACATAGGATGCCGCAGCCGAACTCAACCAAACTACTGCCTCCGCAACTTCTTGGGGTGTGGCAATGCGGCCCATGGGTAGTTGCTCTGCAAAGCCAGCTTTAATCTCCTGATTGCCACCGAACATGCGATCGAGCAGAGGCGTATCCACTGCACCGGGACATACCGCATTGACACGTATGCCATCTTTCACATATTCCAGGGCAGCAGTTCTGGTCAATCCCATGACGCCGTGAGCCGCTGCGCAGTACGCGCCATATTGCGCGAAGCCAATCAGGCCCCAGTTACCCGCCATATTTACGATGGTGCCACTGCCGCGTTTTTGCATATGCTCAAGTTCAAATTTCATGCAGCGGAAAACACCAGACAACTTAATATCCAACATCTGCTGCCAGTGGGTCTCGTCAATGTCGGCCGTTAGCGCCGGAACACCTTCCCAGCCCGCATTATTAAAGGCGATATCAATTTCACCAAAGGCGGCGATAGATTGTTTCCCGAGGTTTTCGGCGGATACCGGATCGGTAAGATCGCAGTGAATAAAAACGCCCTCGCTGCCAGCGTTCGCAACGCAGGCGAGCACATAATCCGCCGCCTCTTTGTTGCGACCAGCAATAACAAGCTTACAGCCGTGTTTGGCAAACGCGATTGCGCTTGCCGCGCCTATAGCACCGGTGCCGCCTACTATCAGGGCAACTTTGTCCTCCAATTCTAAGGTCGTAGATTCTGCGGAATTGAATTGAGACATAGTATTGCCTAAATAGCTTAGGGGTTTTATTGAATTTGCATTGAATTTGCATTGAATGTCAAATTAATAAATTTTGCTCTGAATAAATATATTTAAATCAATAACTTAAAATTTTCCGACAAGTACCATTTCGCTTGTAGAGTCGGACGCGCTAAGCCGATACAACGCGAAACGATTGCCACCACGGTGCGAAGCCAGCTTGGCTACCTAGCCAAGATACCTGCGCGTATTATGCAAAGTTGCCGGCAACAACCTCGCGAGGTAAATCCGAGGAATGACTATGAACAGTAATTTTTCCGGGAAGAACCACAAAAGCAATGATGTGCTTGAGGCACTGATTGAACCCGTTCGGGTCAATAGTGCTGTCTATACTGACGAAACCATTTTTGCACTGGAAATGGAACGTATCTGGAACCGTGCATGGCTGTAAGTAGGCCACGAGAGCCAGATCAAATCGGCCGGTGACTACATCACAACAACTCTGGGTCTGACGCCTGTGGTTATGATCAGAGATATCAATAGCGCAGACATTCATGTGCTGGTGAATCGCTGCGGGCATCGAGGGGCGCAAGTTTGTGAGGCGCGCCATGGCAGTGCCAAAAACGGTGTATTGCGATGTCCCTATCACGGTTGGGCGTTCCGCTCAGACGGCTCACTGCGCGCCTATCCAATGCGCACGCCGGGACTACGGATGCCGTGGAATCTTACCTGGAGACCTTACCCTCCAAAGATGCAAAAGTGCCGGAGGCCGAAGTTATAGCACCCTTCGGCGGATCCTATGATTTTTTTGACGACATGGGTTTTGTCGGCCTGCCTAGCGGCCACGCTTTTATGGGAGGGCAGAAAAGTATTTTCAGTCACTTTAAAATTTTCCCGGATTACCTGGAGAAAATGCAGGCGGCTTATGGTCAGCAGCGCACGGAAGAAATCTTGACCTTCAATCGGCACAATACGCTGCTCTACCCGTCCTGTACTGTGTGAGACAATATCCAGTCGATTCACGTGGTTACTCCAGTTTCTGTCAATGAGACGATCATAGAATCCTGGACATTTCGCCTGGTGGGCGCGCCGGACAATATGCTGCAAAGAACCCTGCGTTATTCGCGCTTGATAAACTCACCTGCTTCCATGGTTGGTCCCGACGATCTGGATTGTTATGTGCGCATACAAAAGAGTGCTGAAGCCGGGGCCATCGAGTGGATTGATATGCATCGGCACTATGGCCGGGAGGTTCCTGGGGACGGAGTGTCAACCGCCCCGGGAACCAGCGATTTTGCATTGCGCAACCAATACCTTGCCTGGCTAGACTATATGACCGATGCGGGAAGTGATCAATGAACTGGGCATCCCAGCAATTCGCGCAAGATGAGATCCTTGCCTTGGTTCGGACTGAAACAGCCAGCTTGAACAAGGGTGATCGGGATCAGTGGATTTCCCTTTTTACTGAGGATGGGTATTACTGGATGCCCCTTGAGTAGGAACATGAGGATCCGGAAAAGCATGATTCTCTGATCTACGATAACCGCGCTCTGATGGAAATGCGAAAGTTCAACCTAGGCAACCCTCTATCCCCTCAATGCAGCTCAATGCAGCTCAAGGTGCGATCGGTGCAGATTCGTTCCGATATCGAAATCATGCCTGTGGAGGAGTCGGTCAATGAGGTTGAGGTTTCGGCGATTTTTATCGCGGTTAGCCATCAACAGGAAAAAATATACTATGCGGGCAGGGTGGGCTATCGACTGGTCAATTCATAAGCGGGGCTAAAAATCAGGGTAAAGCGCGTGGACTTACTTGATGCCGACGCGCCCCACGATAGTATTATGATGTATCTATGAACTGAATCTTCGAGGTAGTGATGGAAGAGAAAAAGGGCAGTAAATCGGCATTGATCTCCGGCATTATCGGCGCTTTTATGGGCTTGTATATGCATCTCAAAAATGGCGCAAAGTAAACTGGAAGAGCCCTGGCATTGAGCTGGGCAGTAGGCCAAAAAGGACCGCAGTTGTTCTCCTGATCCGTCGAATAATCCGATCAGCCGCGCGCCATTGGGGGTTTCTCCCAAGGCCTTATAGAGCTAGGATAGAAGAGTCCTTACTTTGGAGATAGACGCATGGCAAAAGCGATGATGGCATACCCGGATCTTCGGCACCCCTTTGAGAAGAAACGGATTCATCCTGAGGGTGGCGCGACGGTGCTTTATGAGGGAAAAGCGACAACTCTGGCTCGGACCGGTAAGGGCGAAGGCTTGCTAATAAATCCCGCTGACCTCCCTAAAGTGAACGGGTTCACGTTGAAGCCCGAAGGCGCGTGTTATGAGGATTTGTGCATCCCCGTTGGTGCTTCTCTGCTTATTGAGCAAGCCGGTGAGCAATGGTTTGATTTAACCGGCTTTGCCGATTTGTTGGGCCAGGCCTATGTTGCCGATACTCAGTCGAAAGTTTGGAGCTTCGCTGAAATTCCGGCGCGGCGCGAAAGCATGATGGTCGACGCTATGGCACCCGATTTCAAGGTCACTGACCGCAAAGGTCAAGTGGTAAGCATTGCCGACTTGAAAGGCAAAAAGGCGCTGATCGTAACTTGGTCCTCATGGTGAGGATGCTTCCTAGACGTGCCCGTGTGGCAACGTATATACGAAGAAATTAACAATCCGAACTTTGTCATTCTGTGTGCCGCTGAGGACACTGGAGGCGAAGCGGTGGCAGGGCCCATTTTTGATGCCGCGAATCCTACCTACATTCAGGTGGTGGATCCGGACCACATTATCAGCAGCGCCTTTAACTTTGTAAATGTGCCGTCAGCTGCCTGGGTGGACGAGACCGGTAGAATCGTCCGCATTGACGAGGGCACCTATTCCAAGTCGCACGAGATTAGTTCAGGGGACCAGAAAATTTCATTTGGCACGGATGCCTATTCACCCGCGTTACAGGATTGGGTTGAAAAGGGCGCCGATAGCGTGCATGTACAATCGGCTCAGACAGTGACGGCGAATATCCGTCAACACTCCACAGATCAGCTCAAAGCAGATGCTGCGTTCCGGCTAGGCAATTTGTTTCGCACCCATGGGCACTCTGAAAAAGCAGAGCACTATTGGGAGATGGCTCGAGAGTTGAACCCTGACAGCATCAACTTCATTCGCCAGAACCTTACTCTCAGTGAGGAAGGATCGGCGGGTGAGACCTTCATGAAGCTAAGGGGCGACTATATGAGTCAGGGTAAAGACTACTATCGTCCGATGGACATTGAATCTGACTAGGGACGAGACTTAGTATCTAGCTCGCCTCGACTAGCCACACCGCGGCGGGCAGTCTAATCCCTTTAGCGTTAACGAAAGGTTCGAATACGCCGCGGGCCACCCCAATAAGCTCATCGTGTCTCGAGGGTTCAGTCTCTGCCAGCAAGGCAGATAAAGGGCCAACATGCCGCTGAAATTCAATGACTTCGTCCACATCCCTGCCGAGATAAACCTCTTTTTTAATACCTTCAATACTGATATCAGTGAAACCTGCAGCAGTGAGTAACTTTTCTGTTCGATCCGGATCGGCCAGCGCAAAGGGCCCTGGTGCGGTTGGGTCGGGTGTGGGTAGATCGTCTGGTTGATAAGCTTGCAATGCATTGCCGACCAGGGCCATCCATGGATTTTGGATCGGAGCCTGCCAGCACAGAAATACGAACCTGCCAGTGGGTTTCAAGGCGGACTTTAGGTTCTTGAACGCTGCTTCGGGGTCACTGAAGAACATGATTCCGAAGCGGGAGAAGATACCGTCGTAATCGGCTTCAAATGCCTGTGACGCTGCGTCAGCGACACTAAAGGTTACGTTGCTGCTTTTCGATTTGGCTTGTCGAATCATTTTATCCGCTATGTCGATACCCCAGACTTCCGCTCCGGTGTCAGCGATCATGATACTGGTAGAACCACAACCGCAGCCGATATCAATAATGCGCTGTCCCATCGCGGGGGCCAGAACTGATATAGCCGACTCCGTCATCGGGGCCATCATCTTGTCTATATTGTCTTCGACAGTTACCCAGGCATCGCCCATTCGGCCGTTCCAGAACTCGGCCTGTTCAGTATTGTCAGTCATCCTTTGTCTTCCTTCGTCGCAGGTGTTACACCAGCCACGTAAAGCAGGCCAGCCATAATGGCCATGTTCTTGATAAAGTTCTGCATTTCATGAGCACGCTGCAGCCCTTCCTCCATACTCCAAAAGTCATGCATAAACAGGCTGATAACTAGGGTAAGGCCGGCCAGTACAAAGGCCATCAACTGGGTGCGCCAGCCCGCCACCAGGCTGGCGCCGCAGCCAAGCTGGAGAATAATAGTAAGTACCAGTAACACGGGCACAAACGGCACTCCGTGGGCCGCCATGTACTCGCTCATACCAGTGAAACCCGTGATCTTACTGATGCCTGGCAGGATAAAATACAAACCCAACAGGCCACGCCCGACGAGAAGCATAGCGCGTTGAGTATTTGCGATGCTGTGGTCCATATTCATAGTGTAATCCTTTTATAGTTCTTGTTTGGTTCGGTGTTCTGGGTTTGGTTGAGACTGTTACTGCCTGCTACACAATACTGCTCCAGTCACTGAGTAGTCAACGCGGACAGCCCCATTGCCGCTGACGCTAATACCCGGCGACAAGAGCGGTAATCGCTAAGCTTCCATCGATGAAGAGTCGGCTCAAAATTTCTAGAGTAAGTACGCTATAATATGCGGCGTTAATCCTTCAATAGGTCGCTCACTATGAGCCTACAAGACATACAGATCGCCAACAACCAGCGCAAGAGATTACTCAAGGCGATAGTTGATGAAAAACTACTGCAACAAGATGAGGATGCGCTGATATTAAACGTAGCGGCCTATCTTGACTATAAGGCCTCCAGTGGCGAGTCTCCGGTTGAAGAGATCGTTGGCGATACCGAGCTGGACTACGCAGCTGAGTATATTGTTTTTAATTGAATAAAAAGCGGTATCATCTCGTCCGGATAAAAATAATAACAGGAAAGTAGATGGGCGTAGCAGCGAGGCAAACGAATACCGGCCAGGCATTCGGAACACGTTCTTATCGGAACTTTGTACTGATATCGCTAACATTTGTCTACACCTTGAACTTCGTCGATCGGGTTCTAATTGGGGTTGTTGCCCAACCTATCATCGAGGAGTTCAAGTTACAGGACTGGCAGTTCGGCCTGCTCTCCGGTTTTGGCTTCGCGCTAATGTATACCGTGATGGGCATACCCATTGCGCGGTGGTCAGAGCGAAGCAACCGGGTTCGCATCATAGCCGCGAGTGTCATTCTGTGGTCGATGATGACTGCCCTATGCGGTATTGCGGAAGGATTTCTCTCCCTGTTGGTTTTCAGGATAGGCGTTGGCATCGGCGAGGCTGGCTGCACCCCACCTGCTAATTCAATCATTGCCGATTACTTCCCTGCCCGCAGTCGCGCTCGGGCTCTGTCAATCTATGCCATGGGAATTACTTTGGGAAGCGTGCTGGCCAATGCCTTTGGCGGACCCATTGCGCAGATGTTTTCCTGGCGTGAGGCTTTTTTGGCACTTGGCATTCCAGGCATCATCGTCGGTCTGATTGTGCTGTTCACCATCAAGGAACCTCCGCGAGGATACTCAGACCTGCCTGGAACCCACCAGGGCGAAAAAACAGGACTGCGCGAAGCCTTAGGAGAGCTCGTCGGCAAGCATACCTTTTTGATGAACATCGTTGCCGCCTCCGCCGTCGCATTTGTGGGCTATGGCGTCGGTAATTTCTCGGCGCCATTTTTTCAACGTACACACGGTATGAGCGTTGCAGAAGTTGCCACGCAAATTTCTGTGCCACTGGGGCTGGCGGCCTCCTTTGGAGCCTTGGGCGCTGGCTTCCTGATTGAGCGTGTCAGTGGTAGGCACCCTAACGCCGTGGCCTGGATTCCCGCGTTTGGGTTGATACTGTGTGTGCCCTTTTATTGGCTGGGCTTCACCACCGATAGCATTCCGATAGCATTGGGAATGCTATTGATTGGCAACATACTCCACTACAGTTACTTGGGCAGCCAGTACACCATTTGCCAGGGCGTTGCGAGCGCCCGTTCCAGGGCAACGGCGGTTGCCATCATGCTCTTCGTTGTAAACCTCATCGGCTATGGTCTGGGCCCTCTCGGTGTTGGACTAATGAGTGACGTATTCATGCAAGGTAATCTGGTAGCGTCACAATTTGGCACCGAGCTGACCGCACCGATGTGCGATGGAAAGGCGGCAGATCTTCTGGCAGTGCTAGGCGCGGCACGAGCCGAAGTCTGCCTGGCAGCTAAGGCAGATGGCCTGCGAGAATCCATCCTTGTGAGCGTCACTATCTATGGCATCGCCGGCGTCCTGTATTTGTTTACCTGTCGGACTTTACAGAAAGATCTGGTATCCAAAATCGCCTGACATGAATTTGCAATTCGCCATGCTCAGACCCGAGCGAAGTAAATCTCCTGCATAGATAAGGAACGAAAGTTTTGGAAAAAATCTACATTTTTGTCGACGTTCAAAATATTTACTATACCTGTCGGCAGATCTATCAAAAGAATTTTGATTACAACAAATTCTGGGCGGAGGCTACCGACAACAAAGAACTGATGGGTGCTTACGCCTACGCCACAGATCGCGGGGACGCCAAGCAAATGCAGTTTCAGAATATCCTGCATGCTATCGGTTTTACCGTAAAGTTAAAACCTATGTTAAAGCGGCGTGATGGCAGTACTAAAGCCGATTGGGATATCGGTATCGCGCTTGATGTGTACGAGGCTGCGGCCGAATGTGACACGGTAATACTGCTAACCGGAGATGGTGACTTTGGCCTGCTGCTTAACCGCATAAAAATGCGTTTTAATACCGATTGCGAGGTGTATGGTGTGCCGGCGCTGACGTCAGACCTGTTAACCACAGAGGCCAGTAAATTCATTCCTATCAATGAACGCTTGCTGCTCAACTAAAGAGGGCTTATTTTTTCCATTTGCCATAGGGTGACCGACTTGATGGCATGTCTGCCCCCTCACCGCGAAGCTTTATTTGCAAGCCCTTGAGGAAATTCCGCAGCACCTGGTCTTTACACTCGCGATAATTTCGGTGCCCGGGGCGGCGCATAAATGAACTGAGCTCGTGGGCAGAAAGTGTAAATCCAGCCAGCTGCGCAATCTCGATCATATCTTCAGATTGCAGGTTCAATGCGATCTTTAATTTCATCAAGATAATGTTGTTGGTGATTTGTCTTTCAGGGGTGGGCGTGGGGCCATCCTTTTTGCCGCGCTTGTCGTTGATGAGGCCGTTGAGAAACGACGCCAACATGTGATCTTTGCACTCCTCAAAGGTGGGGTCATCATCTTTTACAAGCCAGGCGATAATGTGCCCGCGCCTGATGTCGAGATCTGCCAATGCAAAAATAGCGATCATCTTTGCGTCGTTGAAGTCGAAGACATAGCGGATGCGACGTAAAATATCATTGTTTGTCATTGTCCGGTTCTGCTCCTGCGATAATGGGATACATTAGCGCAATTCAATAGGTGTAGAAAAGGCCACCGCCCCATCCAGGCGAGTATTAAGACAGATAAACAGTGTGCTACATGCAGATTACCTCCTCTTGCCCATCTGATGAAACTTAATCTCGCGCAAATAAATGGCCAATCTTCATGAAATCGATGTCGCGTAGGTTGAAGCTCCCATGTCTGGGTGTTCGTTTTTGTCGAATTGCAGAAAAATTCTCAGACAGCGCTAATGCAGAATCGTTGGTCGAAAGGGGATTAACTCCCTGGGTTTACCGTGTCGATACCCCGGGAGTATAGTGACTTTTCAGTATTCCTTAGTTTGACCGTGCCAGCGTATTAAATGACAGAGCCTTCCCGTTGGATGGCAATCCATGCTTCGATCTTTTTCCCGACTTTGATGGGAAGCACTCTCCAGTACATGATGAAGGGGGTACCATCTTTTCTATAATTAATAGCTTTCCCCTCGAACTTGCCTCCGGATTTGAGCGCTTTGGAGAGCCGATCGATTACTTTTTTGTCTGTACCCGGGCCCTGAAGAACCCGAGGTGTTTTTCCTATGATGTCGGACTGGCCATAACCGGTTAGCTTTTTAAACGCTTTATTTGCGTAGGTGACTTTCCCTTTCACCGTTGCGTCAGTTACCAGGATTGAGTCGAAGCTGTTCTCTGCGAGAACCTTCAACAGCGCCAGGCTGGTTTCAGTTTTGCCAAGTGACGTTTCTATTGCAGAAGCCATTTTTTTACCTTTGTATTGTTAAGATGGACACTAGAGCATACGCAGCGAGGGCTTAGTTGGATCGCCACTCGGGACGAGTGCGCTTGTAAATGGAGTAGGGCGATAGTTGATGAAAAAGTACTGCAGCAAGATGAGGATGCGCTGGTATTAAACGTAGTCACCTATCTCGACTACAAGGCCTCAAGTGGCGGGCTGGCAGCTTGGGCAGTGATAGAGCCGGCGACTGCCTATTTCCTGACGTTGAATGTTGCCGAAGCAGGCATAGCAAGGGTGGTCTTCTCGACCAAAAACATAAAAACGGCGATGGCTGCGGATGAGGCCCTGTGCCTTGAGTGTCGCGGAAAGCCGAGGTGCCAGAGTTATCCCGTTGGTTTCATAGCTGCGGCGACTGATCGTCAAAGTACTGCGCGCCAGCTTGCCTATTTCGCCGGGTGAAAGCTCAGCCGGGCGGGCCCTAGGGTTTAGGCGGGCGTCATACAATATCTCGGAGCGCAGGTAATTGCCGTTGCCGGCCAAAAACGCCTGGTCGAGATACAGTGCTGCAAGCTCTTTGCGCGTAAACGCGGCCGAACGCAGTCGTTCAGCCACAGTTCGCCAGGTCAGCGACGGGTCCATAATGTCCGGGCCGAGTTTTGCGAGAAAAGGGTGATAGGCCAGTTCGCCTGTCGGCCAGACGCTTATATCCGAGGCGCTGTATAGTACTGCACTGTGGGTGGCGCTCTGCAGCAGCAGGCGCATCGAACGATTGGTCTTTGGCAACTTGTGCCCATTGATCACCTTCCAGACGCCGTAGAGTTGGTTGTGTGAATAGATACTGAGTCCGTGATCAAAATGCGTTAGTAATGCCTTGCCGCGTGTTTCAATCAGAACTACCTTGTGATCGCGCAGTTGTTTTGCGTAGTGACGCATTCTCGGCTGCCCGAAACGCACGGTAATTATCGTTTCGCCCACCAGAACTTTGGCGATGCTGTCTGCGGCGAGCCTTATTTCCGGTCCCTCTGGCATGGCTAGCGATCAGTGCCGGGTGCCAGCAATTGCCGGGTTATGATCATCATCCTTTGACGTCCTCGATGGCTTCGGTCAGTGCCTGTTCCAGTGGCATATAGCGCATTTTCAACTCATTGATTGCTCGACCGGGCTTGAACAGGAGTGAGCCGGCAGCAGTTGTTTTGATCACGGCCATGGGGATAACGGGGCGAGCCCCGGTGCGCTCAGAAATCCATAACATGACCTTTGCCGCTGGTACCAGCCAGTTCTCGGGAATGTTGAATTTTGGGATTGGTATAGCGGCCAGCTCGCCAAGGTACATGGATCGCGCGCCCAGAAATCGCGATAGCCCGCCAGGTTGACAACACCCCATGCACCCTTCATGGCCCCTGTAAGTGTATTCGGTTGAGTGGTATCTCCTTCGCAGAAACTGATAGCGCCTTTAAGCGCTTCGAGGTGCGAGCGCCCAGTGTTGTGGCATACCAGGGCACGCACATGAATATTTTTTTCTTGCGGTAAACGCTCAATCAGCGTGCGACCCACAAAACTGCTGGCGCCGGTGACCGTGATGATGCTGTTGCGCGTTGTCATGATTTTTTCTCTATTCCCTGCAGCGCAATGTTCAGTCGCGTGGTTGTTCAGTGCTGATCATGTTGTTTTCGTGAGGCGTTACCGATACAGCTCCGCGCGATGAAGTAGTTTCAGTCGATTAAAAGAATATACGTGCATTGCAACATGCAGGATCACCCAAACTGAACTTTGAGGCAGATGCGAACGCGGAGAGCTTTGATTTTGTGTTCTAATCATGTGCTATCCACATGACCAACCATCTCCAACAAGGACCAGAACATGTCAGACAAGTTTTTCTTCAATGGCCGTCAGGATTCACGACTGGATCACGCCGGTGGTGCTTACCAGACCAATGCGGGCAGGAATGGGGGCAGCAAAAAATATCCGCTGACCCTGCTTGTAACCAGTGAGGCGCGTCAGCGGGAAGTTCAGGTGCTGGTGGATGAAGCGCAGTTGTATGCTCACATCAGTGTCGACAGTAGTGAGGATGCTGAAGAGTCGATTGCCGAACTGACCGCGCTGCTCAACAAGGGCGATACGGTTAAAGTGGATAAAACCCCCGCACGCAACGAGTCCTGCAGTTGTGGCAGTGGCAAGAAATATAAGAAGTGCTGTGGCTAGGGATTCAAAACACGATCGGGGACTGACAAGACATTGGCCGCACACACGGACTCAAAGCCTCCCGTTAGTCTAATGTTGACTCTGACAATTTCTTCCGAGGCCGTATTATACTTCCAGCTGTAGTCTCATCATCAGGAGCGCAGAGAAAATGCAGGAACTACCACACGAGTATCATGTTTCCGCCAATGCAAAATCGGAGGGTAATATCACCCTGAATGCGGACAGCCTCCCGCGACTGATCTCGGCGCCACCGGCTGAATTTGGCGGGCCAGGTGACGAGTGGTCCCCCGAGCACTTGCTGGTCGCTTCTGTCGCTGACTGTTTTGTCCTGACATTTCGTGCAGTAGCCAAGGCTTCGAAATTGGAGTGGATTACTATCGAGAGCTCGGCGGTGGGAGTATTAGATCGGGTCGGAGGGCTTACACAATTCACCTCGTTCACGGTCTTAGCCAGACTGACTGTGTCGACGGGCACGTGCCTCGATAAAGCCGAGCGAGTGCCGGAGAAATCCGAGGCGGCCTGCCTGATCACCAATTCGCTAACAGCCGAGACCCATCTGAAGGCGCACGTAATAGTTGGTCCCTGAGTATTGACAGTTTGGCGCTTCCTTACGTATCCAGACTTGTTGCGCTACACTCAATGCTCACTGTATTGGTGTGCATGTTCACTCCAAGAAGCAAGGAAGTCTTCAATATGAGCGATGATCTAGACATCAGCCAAAAATCGCGACGAGAGTTTTTACGTCACTCCGCAGCACTCGCAGTTGCCGCCCTACCTGCGGCTGCATTAGCCTCAGTTGATACAGGGGAAGGGGTAACCTTTGCGGCGGGCCCGCGACCGTTGGTTCGCTATCCGGGTAAGAGAGAGATGATCCTGGTGCATGCTCGCCCACCACATCTTGAAACGCCGTTTGCGACCTTTGATGAAGGCCCAATTACGCCTAATGATGCGTTCTTCGTACGCTATCATTTGGCGGGTATTCCAACATCAATCGATCCTGATACCTATCGTCTTGCAGTGAAAGGCGCGGTGAATAACACATTGAGCCTTTCCTTGGCTGAATTGAAGTCGATGCCGGGTCAAGTCGAAATTGTCGCTGTAAACGAGTGTACTGGTAACAGCCGAGGCTATTCGTCTCCGCGTGTGTTTGGTGCACAGCTAGGCAATGGCGCTATGGGTAATGCACGCTGGACAGGCGTATCACTTAAGGCTGTATTGGCGCGCGCTGGCGTTAAAGCAGGCGCAAAGCAGGTCACATTCAATGGAATGGACAAGCCAGTAATGGCTACAACGCCTGATTTTCGCAAGGCGTTGGAAATTGATCATGCCCTTAGTCCAGAGCCAATGTTGGCGTGGGATATGAACGGCGAGCAACTGCCTTTTCTCAATGGATATCCACTTAAACTGATAGTGCCCGGCTACTACGGAAGCTACTGGGTGAAGCATTTATCTGACATAGAGGTGCTCGATCACGCTTTTGAGGGCCGCGACTCTTATTTCATGACGAAGGGTTACCGCATTCCAGACAATGATTGCGCCTGCATTGAACCGGGCACTGCCCCCAAAGGAACACGGCCCACGACAACATTAACGGTCCGCAGCTTTATCACCAACGTTAAGTCAGGTGCCGCATTATCGGTAGGTCGTTCCGTGGAATTGAAAGGGATCGCTTTTGATGCCGGGTACGGTATTAAAACGGTGGCGGTCTCAACCGACGGTGGGAAAATCTGGAGCAATGCGGTGTTGGGTGAGAATCTTGGACGCTTCTCGTTCCGCGAGTGGCGCCTACCCGTCACTTTCGCTAAAAAAGGGAAAGCCCATTTAATGGTGCGAGCTACCAGCAACAACGGTGACGTGCAGCCTGAGATATCCAGCTGGAACCCCGCTGGATATCTTCGCAACGTTATTGAATCCACGCCTGTCATTGTCGCCTGAGGATATGATCATGAACCGTACAGCCAGCCTTGCCTTGTACTCCCTCTGCGCTCTAATAGCCGCAACTGTTCATGCTGGGCCTGTGGACATTGCACTCCCGGGGGAAACGGCGACGCTCCGTGAATCGACCCTACCCGGATATACACTAGCGCTGCAAAAATGCAGTATCTGTCACTCGGTTGACTACATCAATTTTCAACCACCGGGTATGAACCTGGAACAGTGGACTGCTGAGATGAAAAAGATGCAACACTCTTACGGTGCACCCATTGACGAGCAGGAAATCAACAGCATTGCCGCTTATCTGGCGGTCACCTATGGCAGCGCGAAGGCTTCCGATGCGGCTGTGATTGCTGCATCTGCGCCAAAGGAACCGACTAAAGCGATGGCCAAGGCGACGCCCGGTGCGACCGCAATCGACGTCGACAAATTACTCAATGCTAATGCCTGTCTAGGGTGCCACGCGATCGACGCAAAGATTGTCGGCCCGTCGTTTCGCGATGTCGCCGCAAAGTATACAGGCCAAGCCAGTGCAGAATCCGAGCTTGCAACATCTATAAAAAATGGCGGGTCTGGCAAATGGGGAGCGATACCGATGCCACCCATGGCCGGTTTGTCTGACGCAGAAGCTAAGGCACTAGCGGCGTATATATTGGGTCTTTGAAATAAGAAAACATTATGTCAACGGATTCTCGCCGCTCATGTATATGTAGACTTCCTGAAACTTTTCGCCGCGAATTCGCCAGAAGTTAGTGTTTGTCAACTTCGTCCAGGAGCCATCCTCGTTCTCCATCTCTGCAGTGAATGAGGCAACGATACGACCGTTGTCTTCGTCCACCGTGCAGGTAAAGTCTTTATGGATGATGGTTTTGTAGGCGCCCATAAAATCGATAAACATACGCTTGATGTTTTCTTTACCCGCGTGAGTCGTAGAGGCGGTTTGTACGGTAATCATCGCATTGTCGTGAAAGCAGTCCACAACTGAATCCAGGTCTTTGGCGTCAACGTTGCCAAAGTATTTCTTTATTGCCAGTTCAATGAGCCCGGCACGGTCTAGTGAAGATGGGTATTGCATAGTACGTACTCCCTAATTTTTGGTGGCTCTGCTGATTATTTAAGTAGGTTTTCGCCACTCATATAAATGAACACACTGCTGAATTTTCCGTCTTTTAAATAAAAGCGATTGCAGTTTTCGTAGCGCAACGGTTTGGCTTCGCCCTTTGGCGTCGCCTCGACCGAAAACTGTGAGCAAATTGACCCTTCCTGAATGTCGCAGGTATGCACGAAGTTGCCATGCCAGACTCTGCTGTGTGCGCCTAGAAAGCCCTCGAACATAGTTTTGATGCCGGTATCTCTGCCTTTGTGTGTGGTCATTGAGGTGACTTCTGTGAGGGTTGCATCCTCATGAAAACAATCAAGTATCATGTCCATGTGGTAGCCATCGACGCTATGAAAATACCGTTTCGTAACAAAATCTATATAGAATTCATAGGGCTTATCAGCCATTGAGTTTCTCCTTGAAGTTGACTGTAAAATTCTGTTGCCACAGTCTAGCTGTTGCCCAGTTTCTGACAAGTTAAATTGTTGGTGCCGATGAATTTTTAGGTCAGGAGTTTTTGCCGGTTCGCTGTCGCGCCACCCAATGGCAATGTTTGAGCAGGTCTTCATTGCGCAACAGGTCTTCAAGTTTATTGAGGTGCTTGGCCAGCGTCATTTCGTCGAAGAGTGTATGAACGCCGTTGTGACACTGCCGGCAAATATAGATACCTGCGGCCAGCTGTTGACGGTTGTAGTTTTTTTGAAAGAATCTGCGTCGGTGCATTTTTTTGGGGATCAAGTGATGAAAGGTGAGGGCGGTGGTGCGCCGACACAAGGGACAATTACCAGCGTTGGCTCCGCGGCGGCGCAGGCTTGGCGGCGCTGATGATTTAACGGTGTCGTTCACAGCCGATGCGCTCGAATTACGGTGCTGCGAGTAAGCACTTGGTGCCGCTCAAGGTGTGGTGAATATCATGACATGTTGCTGTGGTAAATAGTGGTCGGTTCGCAGCCATTGCAAGCCCACGGTGGCCATTTCTTTTCTGGCTTGCTCTTGTGTCATTTTGTGCAGGCGCTTAACTGGCACCGTGCGGTCTTCACCACGGTATTCAACGAGCACCCCACGGCTTCCCGGTTCTAGTCCTTTGACAACGCCATCCATAAACTCTCGTGGGAGAAAAAATTCATAGTAAGCATCGATCAGTAATACCAGATCGACACTGCCTCGTGGGATATTAGGATGCGTTTCGCTGGCCAACACTATCCCCTCTGTGACCAGCTTAATAATAGGAAAACTGAAGTCGCGGGTACGTGCGCCGAGGTCCACCACATGTTGTGTTTTTCAGCTGCACAGGCGTCTTTTCCGGCGTTTACGATATTACGAATACGTCTGTGTCGGCGCATGGGATCAGTCTGTTCACTGGCACAGTGCAGAAATTCAGGGCAGCTGCGTTTTCATAATGGAGCTGGGGGGTTGCGTGAGCCCTAGGCAAACTTCCCGCCGCCGCCAGCGTTGCGCGCGGTTAGGCCTCTGCAGCGCTCTGATTTCGGGCCGCTTCCAGATCAGCTTTAATAGATCGACCGGCAAGGAAAAAGTGCACTGCGGACCACACAAAGGCGGTGGTGGCTATGATGATGGCGTAGCGCAGTGAATGCTCTGGGAAAGCACCGCTGAGCAGGTCGCTCATAACTCCGACCATTAAAGGGCCTAGACCTAGACCGACAATATTGAGCGCGAACAACAGCAGTGCCGATGCCAGTGCCCGGGCGCGCATGGGGGCAATGTTTTGCACGGTCCCGAACACGGGGCCCATCCACAGCGAGGTAAGGAAGCCGGGAATGACCAGGATGGCGATGGCAACGTAGGGGTTATTGCTGAGCATCGCGGCGACATAAAAGGGAAACGCCAACAGCACACCGGCGGCGGGTAGCCAGACATAAACGCGTGGATCTTTGTGTGCAAAACGGTCGGCTATTGAGCCGCCCATGAAGGTGCCCACGGCACTGGCGACGCCTATCACCAGGCCAAAGTAGGTGGCGGTTTCTGCGATGCCCAAACCGTGAATGCGGATGAAGTATGCAGGTAGCCACTGTCCCAGACCATAGCCTGCGAATGCTGTTAGCGCGCCTCCCATAGCGATGTGGAACAAGGTCTTGTTCTGCAGCAGGGTTTTGAGCGTTTCACCCAAAGGAGGCTGGTTTTTGCTTTGTGCCGCCGCTGCGTCATGCATGCCGCGCAGCGGTTCGCGTATCGTCATTCTGAAAATAATTGCCAGCACAATACCGGG
The DNA here is from genome assembly GCA_047612385.1 of Cryomorphaceae bacterium. GTDB lineage: Bacteria > Pseudomonadota > Gammaproteobacteria > Pseudomonadales > Halieaceae > JBALVT01. Next base: position 17,718 of record JBLGAR010000021.1, read on the forward strand.
CGCGCCGACGACAAAAAATGCCACTCGCCAGCCATAGTACTCGGCAACCCAGCCGCCGGTGAGCAGCCCGATAATACTGCCCAGTGGTATGCCCAGAGCGTATATCGATAGTGCTGAGGCACGCTGTTCCGGGGGGTAGTAGTCTGCTATGAGTGAGTGAGCAGGGGGAGAGCAGCCTGCTTCGCCGATACCGACACCAATGCGGGCCGCCAGCATCTGGGAAAAGTTCTGTGCCATGCCGCACAGTGCGGTCATACCGCTCCAAACTATCAGAGCAACGGTGATGATATCAACGCGTCTGGCGCGGTCTGCGAGTCGGGCCAGGGGTATGCCCAGGATGGTGTAAAACAAGGCGAAGGCCAGGCCACCCATCAAGCCGATTTGGGTGTCATTGAGGGCCAGATCAACCTTGATCGGTTCGGAGAGTATGGTGACGATCTGCCGGTCCAGGAAGTTAAAAATATAAACAATCACCAGCATAGCCAGCACGTATTTTCGGTAGGCGGGTGATTTGAGACGATCCTCGTCGGCGCTGTCTATTTTTTTTATTGAGCGATTAGCGTCCATGTCGTGAGCTCCAATGGTCGACCACCCACCTTAGCCTTGTTAGAACGCAGGTCCATACGAAATACCGGCAGTACCTATTCGGTTTTATCGAAACGTTGTCGAGGTGGTCGCCGGTCCTGGAGCCCGCTTCGAACTGGCGCTGTGGCAACGTGTAACTCATACTGTGTCGGAAAAATCGGTGATCGAAATTGGAGAGTAACTATTTTGGAGAGTAACTATGTCTGAACCAACAACAGCGTCCGGGTCAGTAGCAAGAGACCTGACCGGCAAAGTCGCGCTCATAACCGGCGCCGCACGCTACCGTGGTATCGGCAGGGCGATCGCCCTGAGATTGGCCGCAGATGGCGCCGATATAGTGGTGAGTGGTCGTCCCCGGCCAGCCGGCTCTTCGCCGCAGCACGAACAGAACATGAACTGGTTGGGAACGCAGTCATTGGTCGATGAGATCCGGCAGCAAGGGCGCCGAGCCATGGCTATTGATTGCGATGTTACGGATAAAGAGCAAGTTATCGCTATGATTGATGCGATAAAATCGGAGTTTGGTCGCCTCGACGTCATCGTTAATAATGCCGGTGTGCCTAGTAATGCCGGCGCTTCGCCGATACTCGATACAGATGAGGATGTCTGGTACGAGACTATGGACGTCAACGTTAATGGCGTTTTTCTGGTGACTAAATATGGCGGTCGCCTGATGCGAGATCTCGATAACGGCGGCTCGATCGTGATGATCGCCTCTTTGGCGGGTCGAGTTGGCCTGGTGGATTACGGTGCCTACTGCGCGTCGAAATTTGGTGTGGTTGGCTTCACCCAGCAACTGGCGCTGGAACTGGCCGCCATTGGCATTCGCGTTAACTGTGTTAGCCCCGGGTCACACAGTACCGACATGATGGATGGCACCATCGCACGTGCCACCGACAAGTATCAGCTGCCTGAAGGAGCCTTCAAGGAACAGTTGGAAAACTTTATACCTATGGGACGTCAGGGCAAAGTGTCGGAGTTAGCGGCGGTGGTGTCCTTCGTCTGCTCATCTGACGCCAGCTATGTGACGGGCCAGACGATAAACGTGGATGGTGGTGCTCGACTGGATTGAGTAGGGGGCTTATTTTATTGAGTTTTGCCGGTGATCACTCAATGTTGGTCGCCTCAACCGCGAAAACAGTGCCATTTTCACTGAGTATATAAAGCGCACCGTCGGGCCCATTCTCGACGCCGCGCATGCGCATGTTGAGATGATCAAACAGTAATTCTTGGTCGACAACGGAGGCTCCGTCCAGCGCAAGGCGGCTCACGTGGGCGCGGCTGTGGACAAGCCCGGTGACGAACAAGTTGTGGCGCCACTGGGGTATTTGATTGCCGTCATAGAAACCGATTCCGGCAGTACCAATAGACGGCAGATAATAATGCACTGGCTGTTCCATGCCGGGTTTGGCGGTACTGTCGCTAATCTTGCCGCCGCCGTATTCCTCACCATAGGTAATTACTGGCCAGCCATAATTGGCCCCAGCGCGAATCAGGTTTATCTCGTCGCCACCTTGGGGGCCATGTTCTGCAGCCCATAGTTCGCCGGTCTGCGGATGAATTGCCAGGCCTTGTGGGTTGCGATGGCCCCAGCTGTAAATTTCCGGGCGTGCTTTGGGCTGATCCGTAAACGGGTTGTTGTGCGGTACCGAACCATCTGCACTGAGGCGATGAATCTTTCCAAGGTGACTGCCAAGGTCTTGCGCATTGTTGCGGCTTCCGCGGTCACCCACACTCAAGTAAAGATATCCCTGCTCATCAAAAACCAATGCGCCGCCAAAATGTTTGCTGGTTTTGAGTGCCGGCTCTGCTGTGAACAGCACCTGTTGTTCCACCAGTTGATTGTTCAACAGGCGGGCGCGGAGCAATCGGGTGGTGTAGGCACCTTCATCGCTTGCAATGGAATAGCTCAGGTAAATAATGCTGTTGTCGGCAAACAGTGGGTGCAGCGCCATGCCCAGCAGGCCTCCCTGGCCTTGGAATGCCACCTCCGGAAGTCCCCGGATCAGTGTGCTGGCGCCGTTGGAGAGTTTGATGCGCGACAATCGCCCCGGCTTTTCTGTGACCAGAAATTCCTCATCATTGATGAACGCCATATCCCAGGGCAGCTCCAGGTCTTGCGCCACTGCTCGCAGTGAGACCTGTGCGTCGCGTGCCTGGTAGGGCACAGCACCCTCTTCGATCTGCAGTGCCTCACAGCCAGATGTCAGCAATAACAAACTAGACAGCAAAATGATTTTCATAGTCTAGAATCCTTCAATATCGTCATCCAGCTGTACACCAAAAGAATTGAGTGCCATCGACACCAGATTATATTGCCCGCAAGTAAAGACCAGATCCATCATTTGCTGATCTGAATAAGTTTTTTTCAAGCCAGCCCATGTTTCATCGGTTACAAATGCATCGCCATGCAGCTCATCAGCCGCCTTGATCAACAAACTGTCATGCTCTGACCAATCGGCATTGGCCCCAGCCTTAATTTTCTGAAATTCCCCATCCGTTAGACCAACCTGCCTTCCTATGGCAACGTGTTGGCCCCATTCGTACTCAGCCTGGCAAAGCCAGCCAATCCGCAAGATAGCTATCTCCCTTTCTCTGGGAGGCAGTGTTGATTTGGCCAAAATATGATTGGCGAAAACCATCCAGCGTTTTGCCAGCCCTTCGTGATTGGCCATCGTGCGAAAAATATTGATGACACTGCCACGCATTTTTTGCCCGGACAGTGCTGCCTGTTGAGACGCGTTCCATTTATCTTCGTGAAGCGCGGGAATTCTGGGTTCTGATAGTCTCATGGTGCTGCCCTCAGGTTTTTCTAATCAGGTTTTTGTTCATGATCGGATGATACTCAAGAAACTGTTGTAATTGACTTAAAATAGGTCAATCTGGCGCTTTTTTATGGACAAGGCCCAAGGTATTCTCGATGTGTGAGTTTTCCGCAAGTCGCCACTTTGCGAAGACTGATCTCCCCGCCCCTGCACTGCGTAACTATAAGGTGAGTACTTTTGCTGAGTTAGATGATGGGTAGAGAACCGAACATGATTGAAGTCGCGCTTTTTCCTATTCCCGGATCGATCAACTTTCCAGGAGTGGTCTGCCCATTGCATGTGTTTGAACCACGCTATCGCAAGATGGTGAGGTATTGCCTGGATGAAGAACGGCTAATGGGCGTTTGTCATACCGAAAAGGTCGTGCATGCGCGGGACAGACAGCAGAGCTTGGAAGAAGCGCTGCAAAGTAACCAGGCGACCTACAAACCGTGCACCATATTTTCGGCCGGGGCTGTTAAGCTCATCGATGAGTTACCGGATGGACGAATGGTGATTGAAATTGATATGTGTATGCGCCTGCAGCTTCATAGTGAGAAGCAAGTCCTCCCGTTTAATATTTGGGCGTGCCAGGAGTTATCGGATCAAGTCCTGTCTGAGCAGTCGCAATTGGCATTGGCGCAGTTGCAGGAAAAAATTCTGCAGCGGCTTATCGTGATGTCGTATGGCAATGACCCGGTCCAGGCTGTTTTCAGGAGCGAAACCTGGACAAGGATGCCGGCAGAGGAGTTCAGTTTTGCCATTTTGGGTTTGATGAGCATGGAACCAGACGCTAAACAATGGCTGCTGGAGCAGACAGACCCTGGCGCACGTCTTAAGCAGGTCTTGACGATGTTGAATACGAATGTGATTTGAACCTTCTATCGTCTCCTTGTTCGGCCCAGTAGAGCAATTAAACGTCTTAATCAGTTTTATCCGATCTATACCGCAGTGAAAACCCGCTTGTTGAACCAGCCATGCTCTCTAGAATAGTCGTGGAAAGGTACTCCGATTTAGTCATAACGAGGCATTCACTATGAGTTCAGAACAAGTCGTCCAGTGTGCGCAAGCACAGTCTAACGCCCAGCGCTTTATTGCTTGGGTGCAGGAGCCAGCGGGTTCAGTTATCGCAGCGTCTATTGCCACCATCGGCACATTTGTAATTACCTTGTCAGGGATTTGGGCCATTAACTTAGCCGTCAGCTGATTCCATATCGCTACACGCGGTAATATTGCTGCATTTACTGATCAGAAATAGCGGCAGTAATCGCATTGATGGAGCGCGCGATCCATAAAGTGTACGTATCTCATACCGGCCTTTTATCTTATACTTGTCGCAAACGAGAAGAAGCCGTCGGGATAGTTGCATGGACAAGCCTGTAAAAGATATTTCCTCAAAACACTTGAATCCATTTCAGGAAAGCGCGGACGAGAAAGTTCAAACGAAAGCGCCGTCGAAGTTAGGCGCTGCCACGCTGCAGTTCGTAACGGAACTCGCCGCGGATCTTGATAAGGCTGATTTTGACCTGCCACCCTTCCCAGATACAGCCGCGAAGGTGCAGAAGGTCATTCGCGACCCCAGTGCAAACAACCATTCACTTGCAGCCATCGTTGCGACCGAACCGGCCCTTGCGGCTAGGCTGATGCGAATGGCCAACTCGGCGATGATGCGTCGAGGGCCCATTGAGGTGATGGATATTCCAACCGCCATTTCGCGGGTCGGTATGGACATGGTGCAAAACGCCGCCGTGTCCTTTGCTGCCCGTGAGGCGTTCAAGGTACCACCGGGTGCACCAGGTAATCCCTGCGTTAACGAATTGAAAAACTTACGTCGAATAAGTGTCAGGGTAGCGGCAATCGCCTACTTACTCTCCAAGCACGTTCGCAGTGTGCGCAAGCCCGACGAGGCGATGCTGGCGGGGCTGCTCCATTGCGTAGGGAAGTTCTACATCTTTTCCAAGGCCAGGGATCATCCAGATCTGTTTGTAGACCGCGAAGCGCTCGACAGGCTGGTTGCTCAGTGGCATACCGGCGTAGCTCGCGCCATCGTGGAGTCATGGCAATTTCCGGACACCATCGCGCTCGCAGTCGATGAGCAGGAATTGAAACATCGAGATCGCAATGGCACAGCCGATCTGAGCGATATTCTATTCGTGGCCAACATGATTGCCCGGGCGGGTGTTAATGCAGCGGAACATTTAGGCGATATTGACGCACTTCAGCGCATGGGCATAAATGCCGAAAAGCTGCACGCTATCCTCCTTGAGGGCGAGGAAGATATGCAGTCCATGGAATCGGCAATGATCTGATATGCCCAGCTGCGCGCCCCGAGCTGCGCGCCCCGAGCTGCGCGCCCCCAGCAGCCTGGGAAAGTTAAGTTGTCTCAATCGTTTAGAGAGATCTAAAACGTCCCCTCGCGAGTATAATAAGTAACGCCTAAAGTATTGATTTTCCATGAGATGGAAAAATATCAGGTTGCTGGTCTCCAGCAGGCTGCACCCTCGTCAGTGAAGGAATAACTATCTTGAAACGCCTGGTTCTACCCTTGGTGATCATTCTTGTGGGAATTGGTCTGGCCGCAATGCTACTTATGACCGGACCCACCCTGACACCCAAACCCATGGAACCCCTGAAACCGTTGGTTCGGATTCAGACCGTCGCTTTGGAAGATGTGGCGTTATCGTCGCTGACTCACGGAACGGTTGCCCCCAGAACTGAAAGTGAACTTGTGGTGGAGGTGGCTGGTAGAGTGATCAGTGTTAATCCCGCGCTGGTATCCGGCGGCTTCTTTAGTGCCGGCGAGGAACTGTTGCAGATAGATCCCCTAGATTACGAATTGGCTCTTGAACAGGCCAGAGCTGGGATCGCGCAGGCGCAGAGTGACCTGGCTAACGCCAGGCGTGCTTCCATCCGCCTGGATAGTCTTGGCGAAAAGCAGCTCACCAGTGTTGCGCAGCAGGATGACGCGGTTAACCGAATGCGCATTGCCGAGGCCACTCTGCGCTCGTCCGATGCTCAGCTCGCCCGGGCTGAGCGTGATCTCGCCCGCACCCGTATCCGCGCACCGTATGAGGGTAGGGTGCGCAGTGAGCGCGTCGACATTGGTCAGTTTGTGAATCGCGGGAACGCCATTGCCACCATTTACGCTACAGATTACGCCGAGATTCGCTTACCTATCAATGATGATGAGCTGGCTTTTCTCGATTTGCCTCTGGGACCTCCTATCAAGGGTGCGCAGACTATACCCGCCACTGAGGTGTCCATTACTGCGCGGTTTGCTGGGCGCGAACATCGTTGGGCTGCCCAGGTGGTGCGCACCGAGGGTGAGCTTGATCCGCAAACTCGTATGATTAACATTGTGGCTCGTGTCGAATCGCCTTATGCCCCTGCTGAAGGTCGTGCGCCTCTGGCCGTGGGATTGTTTGTTGATGCCGAGATTCATGGCCGGCTGGCTCGGGGTGTGGCGGTCCTGCCCCGCTCGGCAGTGCGCCCGGGCAATCAGGTTCTGGTGGTGGATAGCGACGATCGGCTGCTCTTCCGTGCGGTTACTGTGCTGCGCATGGTAGGCGAGCAGGCCTATATTAGTGCGGGTCTGGAGACGGGCGAGCGGGTGTGTATTTCGCCTATGGATAATGCTCTGCAAGGTATGTCTGTGCGCATCGCCGCGCAAGACGGTGGTAGCAATAACAGTGATCGATTATGAAAGGTGCCATTGCCTGGTTTGCCCATAATCATGTAGCAGCCAATCTGTTAATGGGCCTAATTATTTTGTCGGGCCTGGTGGCTGTCGTTAGCATGCCGCAAAAATCATTTCCCGACCTTGATATTCCCGTCATCTCCATCATTGTGCCCTACTTGGGCGCGGCGCCCGAAGAAGTAGAGCAAGGGGTCTGTATTCGAATAGAGGAAGAGCTGGAAGGTGTTGAAGGTGTCAAACATATTCGCTCCAATGCCAGCGAGGGTTCCTGCTCGGTATCTGTGGAACTGCTCGAGGATGCAGATTCCGGTAAGGCACTGGATGATGTGAAGAACAGGATAGATGCCATCGACACCTTTCCGGTCGAAACTGAAAAACCCATGGTTAACCTGATCAGTATAGTCCGCGCTGTCCTTGATATAGCCGTTACCGGGCCCTCTGATGAACGCACCCTGAAAACCATAGGGCAACAGGTCCGCGACGATATCGCAAAACTTCCTGGGGTAACGCAGGTGGAGCTGCGTAATACACGGCCTTATGAAGTCTCGATTGAGGTCTCCGAATCTTCTTTGCGGCGCAACGGTCTTAGTTTTGATGATGTGGCCCAGGCGGTACGTAGCCGTTCGCTGGACCTGCCGGGGGGTTCCATCAAGACTAGCGGCGGCGAGATTCTGTTGCGCACTAAGGGTCAAGCTTACTGGGGCAGTGAGTATGAACAACTGGTTCTGCGCACTGCACCTGATGGCACTCGTCTATATCTGAAGGATGTTGCTACCGTGGTAGATGGCTTTGCTGACACGGATCAGATGCTGCGTTTCGATGGTAAACCTGCGGCCTTGGTTAGAGTCTCCCGCATTGGGAACCAGGATATCATTGATATCACACGGGTGGTTCGGGCGTACCTGGCGACTGCCGGCACTCGTGTCCCCGAAGGGGTGGAACTAACCGTCTGGAACGACGGCTCCGCGTTGCTGCGAGACCGTCTCGATACGCTGCTTAACAGTGCGCGCCAAGGGTTTTTGATGGTACTGATCGTACTGGCACTGTTCCTTCGACCGCGCCTGGCGTTCTGGGTCAGCGTTGGGGTGCCAGTGGCGTTTCTCGGAGCCATCTTCGCCAGCTATATAATGGGTCTGTCGATCGATGTTATTTCGCTGTTTGGCTTTATCCTGGTACTGGGTCTTCTGGTCGATGATGCCATCGTGGTGGGAGAAAACGTTCACTCGCAGCAACAGCGCAGCGGTAATCTACTGGAGGGCGCTGTGATTGGCACCCAGCAGGTTTCTCTGCCTGTTATCTTTGGTGTCTTGACCACCGTCGCTACTTTTATGCCCCTGCTTCTGGGACCTGGAACTTTCGGTCAAATTTTTGGCGTGGTAGCCATAGTAGTGTTGTGCTGCCTGATCTTCTCCGTTATCGAGTCTCAGCTGATTCTTCCGTCTCACCTGGGGCACAGCCAGTCCAAGTCAGCTGCGAGTGATATAGGACTTTTGTTGATCCCGATCCTTGGCATTGCCCTCCTGGAAATCGCCTGGGATGTGCGCAGTTACATGGGATTTGCCATTGCTATCCTGGTGCTGCTCTACGTGCTGCATCTTGTGGGTATTTCGAAACCGGTTGCAGAGGCGACGGTGAAATTGCAGGCGCGGGTATCCAGCGGTATAGAGTTACTGATTGCAGTGCGTTTTAAAGCCTTGCTAGAGCGTGCCGTGGCGGCCCGCTATGTCGTCGTTGCCCTTGCTATGGTGGCGTTTCTGTCTGCGGTGGGTATTTTGGGCAGTGGCCGCTTACCCTTTTCATTTTTCCCGCAGCTGGAATCCGACCAGGCCATTGCACAGCTCACTATGCCTCTTGGTACACCGGCCTCTGTGACAGATGCCGCAGTGCTGCATCTGGAACAGACTGCGCAGCAATTACAGCGTGTCCTCGATCAAGAATATCCAACGGCTCCGCCGGTAACCCATATCCTGTCAGCCGTTGGCAGCCAGCCCAGTAGCACCGGAGGTGGCGGGCCAGGATCCGACGGCGCCACTGCTCAAGGCGGCGGCTACCTGGGGGAAGTCACCTTGCAGCTAACCCCCAGCCAATCGCGAGACATTGATACCCGGGAAGTGGCTAATCGTTGGCGGGAGCTGGCAGGTCCTATTGCTGATGCGGTTGAGCTGACGTTCAGCACCTCGCTGTTCACTGCCGGTAATGCAATTGATATCCAGCTTGCAGGTGCCAATGTAGATGATCTGCGGATCGTCGCCGCAAGGTTGCGCGACAAGCTCGCTACCTACCCGGGTGTTATTGATATCACCGATTCGTTTCGCTCTGGGAAACAGGAACTCAAACTTGATGTCCAGCCATCCGGTGAAGCCCTGGGATTATCATTGTCAATTCTGGCTCGCCAGGTCCGACAGGCTTTCTATGGAGAGGAAGCCCAGCGAATCCAGCGCGGTCGTGATGATGTGCGGGTAATGGTGCGTTACACTCAGGCCGAACGAAAATCGCTTGCCACACTCGCCGATATGCGAATCCGCACGCCCGATGGTGCCGAAGTGCCTTTCAAGACGGTTGCCAAGGCTGAACTCGGCCGCGGCTATTCGACGATTCGCCGTGCCGACCGGCAGCGGATTGTCAGTGTTGTAGCCGATGTAGACCGAGCCCAGATCACCGCCAATGAGGTCATTGCTGACCTGCGTGCCGGAGCTATTCAGGAAATGATAAAAGATTATCCTCGCATTACCTACAGCCTCGAAGGGGAGCAGGCAGAGCAGGGGGAGGCATTGGGTGAACTCGTGCCGATGTTTGGCTTGGCCTTGTTTGTTATCTTTGCTCTGCTGGCCGTGCCGCTGCGCTCCTACAGCCAGCCACTCATTATCATGAGTGTGATTCCTTTTGCTTTTGTAGGTGCTATCTGGGGCCACGTTATCATGAAGTATTTTGGATTGGTGTCGGGCCTTTCTATGCCTTCGGCGATGGGCTTCATTGCCGCTTCGGGCGTTGTGGTCAACTCGTCTTTGGTTCTCGTGCATAATGTGAATGAGCGGCGCAAACAGGGGGAGCACTTTAATGACGCTGTACTGCATGCAGCCGTATCCCGCTGCCGGCCCATCATACTGACGTCACTGACAACCTTTGCGGGCCTTTTGCCGCTAATGTTTAATCGCAGCGTGCAGGCTCAGTTTTTGGTTCCGATGGCAGTGTCGCTTGCTTTCGGTGTGCTGTTTGCTACGTTGGTGACATTGCTGGTAGTGCCCTCCGGTTATACTATCCTCGAAGGTATCAAACGATTTTTGAAAAGGTAAGATACGGTGTATGGCACTTAAATATTTTGACAAAACCACAGCGATTGAAACCATTATCGCTGCACTGCGGCGCGATGGCGCGGTTGTCGTCAACGAACTTGCCGAGTCGGAACTTGTCGATGCCGTCGCGGCACAGTTACGGCCAAAATTTGACGAAGCAGCTGCGATGACAAAAAGCGCCTTCGACGGTTCCAAAACTAATCGTTACAACTGCGTATTGCGCGGGGCACCGAGCGCTGCAGCGCTTGTTGAACACGACACGCTGGTTGCTTTGGCCAATGACATTATGCTTCCTCACTGTGCGACTTATCAGGTAGGCAGTATGACGGCTATTGAGATATTGCCCGGAGAGTCGGCGCAAGCATTGCACCGCGACGATTCGCTTTACCCTATAGAAATGGCCGGCATAGAATTACAATTTGGCGTCATGTGGGCGCTGAATGATTTCACCGCAGAAAACGGCGCAACCCGGGTGATCCCCGAATCACACCGCTTTCTTCGCTCCTGGCATTTACCGGATCTTTCGGGCTGGGAGGCAGCGGTAATGCCCAAGGGTTCAGCCCTGTTTTATATGGGCTCCACCTGGCACGGTGGCGGCGCCAATACTAGCGATGGAGCCCGTGTAGGGCTAATCAATACTTACTCGCTGGGTTGGCTGCGACAGGAATCAAATCAGTACATTGAAACCCCGTCTGAAGTTGCTGTTAATTTTAGCCCGCGCTTGCGCGCACTGCTGGGTTATACGCCGCATGGCTCTGGTGACGATAAGATAGGCACTTTCGACGGCGAATGTGCTGCTTGGGTCGAAACACCGCCGGAATCGGCCTGGGCAGATGAACGGGGTCAAGTAGGGGGTTCTGCTCAAGCGGATGCCCAGAGCGGGCTGGATTGACTGGTCAGGTTCGGCAACCGCTCGCCTATCCGTTACGATGGCGGCTGTAGACACGCTTCACAAACTGACTTACCGGTCTGGATGTCCATTCGATGACACCTTGGGCAATATACAGTGGCATCCCAAGATGACGGTAGGTGGGATGTTCGGACGCCACTGCCAATGGTGCCAATAAGCTGGCGGCACTTAAGTCAACTCGAGTGAAAGTATCACCGATCAGATGGGCAGCACGGTTTCCGGGTGTTCCACCAGCGCCTCGGAATAGTACGTGCAGTACCTCATCTACGCGACTCGTAATGTCGCTGATCAAAAGGGAGCGCTCGCAGTCCAGGGTGCGAAGTACCGCCGGCTCCCAGACTCGTCATACGTTCTGCGTGCAAGCCTGAGGCCTTTTTTTGTCACTTTTCTTGCCCTTGGCGAATTTTCAATTCAAGCTCGTCTTTACGATCAACTTCGGAAGGTCTAGAGTGAATTCTGTTCTCTTTCAAGGATACCGCAATGGATGAAGCTCACCCCGATGAGGCCGCAGGGCCGTGCACAGGTTTTCGAGTACTGGAGTTCGGTACTATGGTTTCTGGCCCGATGGCAGCGCAAAACCTGGGAGATCTGGGCGCCGACGTCATTAAAATAGAGACACTAATGGGGGATACTGCGCGCTGGACCGGCCCGCCAGAGTGCGATGGCATTAATGGCTTTTTTTCCCAGTTCAATCGGAACAAACGCGCTATATCGGTCGATATGAAGACAGCGGAGGGTATTGCGATTGTGCGCAAACTTGCTCTTTCTGCGGACGTCATTTTCTGTAATTACCGGCCCGCCGTTGCGGATCGACTGGGTTTTGGCTATGACAGCTTGCGTGAGGAAAACCCTGGTTTGATCTTCGTCTCAGTGAGCGGTTTTGGGCCAGACGGGCCCTATGCCGAACAACCGGCTTATGACCTGGTTATTCAGGGCATGTCAGGCACTATGACTTCGCAGGGGCAGGGCGTGCAACCACAGATGATACGCAGTGTGATCGCCGATAAGGCGACAGCGATCACAGCCGCCTCCGCTGCATTGGGCGCACTGCTGGCTAGGGAGCGCAGCGGCGGTGTCGGACAGCACGTGCACGTTCCCATGGTCAACGCTTATGCAGCTCTTGCTTTACCGGACATAATGTCCATGGAATCCTTTCGCCCCAAGCAGGAGCTGGAACCTAATATCCCCGATATGTTTCACGTCTGGAGTTGCAATGATGGCTACCTGGTGGGGATGCCCATCGAAGACAAGCAGTACGCGAATCTTTGTACGGCGCTCGGACGAGAGGACCTGGCCGAAGACGAACGCTTCAAGAGTATCGGAGGGCGTCTGGCCAACACGGCTGCCATGATTGAATTAGTTGATGCTGAGCTTAGAAAATGGCCCTGGCGTGAAGCGCTGGACACTTTGCACAAACATGATGTGCCCTTTGCCGCGGTCTACGACCTCGATGATTTTATGGACGACCCGCAGGTGAAGCACAATCGTACGGTGTTTGACGCCGATGATCCGCGCGGCGGTACGACACGCTTCATCAGACATCCTGCCGTCTACGAGAAAACCCCGGCGACTCTTCGCCGTCATCCTCCGCGCTATGGCGAACACACGGAGGAGATTCTGGTAGAGGCTGGCTACTCAGTAGACGATATCGCCGCGCTTCGCTCAGCGCAGATCATCGCGTAGGGCTATGGCAACTTAACTAGCTCTTCTTGTCAGTAAGCCGACGTAGCATTGAGAAACTGCAGATGAACCGTAGTTGGTCCCATCTCCATACAATACAGGGGGCGATGTTCTCCGCCCTTCTGTGGGTCCTGTTCGCGACAGCGCCAGTGTGCGCGCAACCTTCAGTAATCGCTGTGCCGGTTTCTCTCGATTATCCCCTGCTGCGCCATGCGCTGGTCACACAGTTATTCAACTCAGCCGATGGCCGCATGGATATCCTCGACGACCCCAGCGGCTGTAACAGGATTATGCTGTCGGACCCGAAAATCGGTGCACAGCAGGACAAGTTGAAAGTTGTGGCTCGCGTGACAGCGCAGTTGGGTCTCAGCGTCTTCGGGGGCTGCCAGGAACTGCTCAAATGGCAGGGCACGATCGCCTCACTTTCCCTTCCGGTGATCCAGCCCGGAGGTAAATCTATCAAGCTCGACCCTCAGGCGATCTGGTTGGTCGATCAGGCCGGCCAGACGATTTCCTCCGGGCCGCTGTGGGAGGCGGGCAGCCAGAGCATAAAGCCCTTCCTGCGCAGGTATGTGGTTGATTTCACGTCCTATATTGAATCCGTTGGGAGCTTTCTGCCGGAAGTGCTTCCCCAGCGGAGTGCAGAGCAACTGCGGAGCGCGGTCAGCCGCCTGACCCTTGGTGATATCCAGGTATCACCCGAAAAGCTCGAGGTATCCATCAATCTGGAAATTGAAGCGCTGCCGGCCCAACCAGCTCAACCCGCTCCGATGCTCACAGAGGAAGAACTGCAGTCGGTTGAAGACCGGTGGCAAATGATGGACGCGCTACTCGTAGGTGCCATCAAGCAGTATGCATCGGTCACCCAGCTGCAGTCCCTGCGCGAGAGCCTGCTCGATATTCTCATCGACAGTCGCTATCGCTTGATCGATGCGCTGAGCCAGCCGCCCGACAGTTCCAACGATTCGGTACGCCATTGGTTTATCGAAAGCTGGCAGAGCCTGGGTCCGGTGGTGCGCAGTATCGCCTTGGAGCAGCCAGGGCAGGAGCCGCTGCTATGGTTCAGCGTGTTGGCTGCCACCGATGCCCTTTACGCCCTGGATCAGCTGGGCCCTGGCATGGGCCTGGATATTTCCACTAACGGCTTGCGACACCTGGCCCGCATGATCAACGCGGCACATCCGGGAGATCTGTTACGTTATAGTGAGGAGGTAGACCCCGAATTGCAGCAGCTGCTGCAGGAAAAGATTCAGGCGACACCGGGAGTGCCCTTGGTCTTACAGCTCCAATTTTCGCTGTTTCCCCGCGCGCATGCGGCCGACGCGGGAAGAGATCTCAACCGCTGGGTCCCGACCAAGACCGACCTGGCGCAATACCTGCCAATAGTATCCGCCGCTCTCGAAAATATCGCCGGAAAAGTACTGCAAAAAAACAAGCTGGAACAAAACTACCGCGAGGTCTATCAGAAAATCGTGCTGGCAACCGCCTGGCAGGAAAGTTGTTGGCGCCAGTATGTTGTAGAGAAGAAGCGCATAGAACCGTTGCGCTCTGGCAGTGGCGATGTGGGTATCATGCAGGTCAACGAGCGGGTATGGCGAGGGTTTTACGATCTGCAAAAATTGCGCTGGGACATCGACTACAACATCACCGCGGGCGCCGAAATACTCCTCAATTACCTGGTCAAATACGCCGTGAAAAAGGATGAACATCGTCAATCCGGCGGGGTCTCCAACCTCGCCCGCTCCACCTACTCGGCCTACAACGGTGGGCCCAGACAGGTATCGCGCTATCGCAGGTCCGACGTTGCGCCGTTCCACCGGAAAATCGATCAGTTATTTTGGGATAAGTACCAACAGGTAGATGCCGGGCGTGAGCTGAACGTGGCCAAGTGCCTGGGCGGGGACGTGACGGTCACGGCGCCAAAACCCCTGCCCAGTGACGCCGGTACAAACTGGATACGCAAACAGCCGGCGGAGAATCTCACCCTACAAATGGGCGCATTTAGCACCAGGGTTGCGGCCGCCGCGTTTATCCGCTGCAGCAGGACAAAACTGTGCAGTACGTGATATTGCATGGCAGTTTCGGGGCGTGTTCAAGCGCCGACTCGACCAAACAAAAATACGCTCGGTTGAAGCCCTGGCTGCGCCGCTTCGGTGACTTGCAATAATAAGAGTCAATCTGATCCATCGCGATAAGGCAAATTAACAAAATATATCGCCAGATCTAATTCGATGAGTTGCTCAAAATAGCACCGCGTGCTTCTGACTTTTCCCACATTCTCAGATAACCTTCCGCTGATTTAAACAGTGGTTGCAGGTCTTCGTCGGTTGCGCCGTCAGCTCTGACGTCCTCAATCACTTCCGCTACCAGACCCAGGTGCACCATGCCTTCGGTGTTAAAATCCAACACTCTGTTTCCAATCACGGGCTGCTCCAATGTCACGTCGCCGGC
Source organism: Cryomorphaceae bacterium (assembly GCA_047612385.1). Classification (GTDB taxonomy): domain Bacteria; phylum Pseudomonadota; class Gammaproteobacteria; order Pseudomonadales; family Halieaceae; genus JBALVT01. The sequence goes on from JBLGAR010000021.1 coordinate 33,138, forward strand.
GTAAGAGGTAAACGGATAAGTGATACCCTCATCAAGCTGCTCTTCAGCGCACACACTGTTGGCCCCAAACCTCGGCCCCGGCGCACCCGCGAATCCGTTCAAATCGAAACCAAAACCCTCAGCTGGGAACGCTCCTTTTTCTCGCATGAGTTGGATGCGAGTCTGAAAGCTATCATCCATTGTGCCCTCGGTAGTTTCTGATCGGCAGCGGCCTAAGTTAGATTTTGACATTCCGCCGAGCTCATACAACAAACCGTTATTATTGCGACCGTGTGTGCCCATAGCCGGATAATCATTATCCACGAGAATCTCATAAGCTTGTGCGTAGCTAGGCCGAGGTAAGTGGTCGACTTCGATGATCATGCCGCGAGCCATCAGTTGTCTTACCAGGAATTTCCCCAGATCGGTCAATCCCGCATTCTGACAGTAATCCCCCGCCTCCGGCGGGCTTAGAAACAAACCAATATTTGCTAAGAGATGCCCGATGACATCGTCCGCGAAGCCGCTCATATCTATCGGCGGCGCTGAGTCGAAAACTTCTCGGGGCATATTTAAACTCGTAAAGCTAAGCCCGCCACTATCGAAGCCGCCGGGAAAACCCAACAGACTCTCGTCACATTTAACCAGGTTTCCAAAATAGCCGGTGTGTAGAAAGTTACCCACCTCAATAATACCGCGATCACCATCGCCGGCTGAAAAAGCATTGTCGTACTTGTGTACCGGGAAAATGGCTCGAACACCTTTGGCGTGGTATTGATCCAGTTTTGCCACTACATCCGATTGCGTGCAGCGTTCGAAGCCTTCAAACGGCACGAGAAAGCAGTCGAACAAATCTGAGGTTTCTATCCCGAGTATTACAGCGAGTTTGCCAGCTTTGATCTGTTCGCGGGCCTCTTGGGGGCTGAACACAATCCTAAACCAACCCTGACCCGGTCCGCCCGAAAGCGCATCTATATAGCGTTCTAGCGCATAGGTTTCCTCGAGGATGCGATCGACCGATATCATGTCGTTGCAGTCAAATCGTTGTGGCTGCGCGCCTACGCCCACCACCAGTTGGCACAGAAGTTCATTCGTTGTGGCGTGCTGAACAACCAGCCGCAGCCCACTGAGGTAAGCGCGCTTTAGCCACTGGTAGTATTGCACCTGATGGGTTGCACTGCTTGGGGCGTTGGGCCAACTGGTAAAATCCGGAAAACCACGGGTGTCATGATCTTTTACGGGCAGTTCGCCGGCAATCAACGCGGGCAGGAGATCAGTGAGTGAGCCTGTTCCATTAAAAGATGAACCCATAAAGTCCTTGCGGCCGTCTACCCCATGGGATTGCTCACAATCGTGCAGGGCATGTTCTACCCCCAGTCTATGGAAAGGCGCGCCGTGGAAAACACCGCCACCTCCGAAGGCGAAGTTGGTGAACAGGTGCGAGTGTGCGTCGACGAAGCCGAACACGCTGCCATCTTCAAATTCTGTTGTTGAAATATCTCCCGATGCATTTACGCTCAGCTCTGGAAAGTCTGTGCAGGTATTCGCTGCTACCAGCTCGACATCGGCAGCTTCGGTGGCATCACCCATTCGCCCTGCTTCAGTGAGGTGGTTGCCTGATTTCAGATGGTGCAGATTGAACTTACCGTCCGCTGCGGCGCGCAGCTCCCACTCACCCTCAGATTGCAACCGATCCTGTATAACGATACTTCCCTCAACTTCGCTGGTGTCGGATAACAACGACAGCTGCCGAGTTAACATCACGCCGTCGGACGTCAAGTAATTGCGACTCTCATCGTAGAGCAGGTATACACCCAAATCAGCAGGCTGCAGTAAAAAATGGCTAGCCTGAGCAGCGTCAGTGGCGATCAGTTCGTACCCAGCAGCCGATGTCGAAACGAAATTTCCCTCTTCACCAATCGCGATTGCATAGCATTGCTTGGCCACGGCAAAAACCGAGTCTGGATCTGGAGGAATAACTTGGGGCGTGTTGTTTGCCGGTAAGTTGTTAGCTGTGACTTTGTCGCTGCTATCAGAGCAAGCTGTTAGCAATGAGGCGAGCAGAGTGAGTAGTACCAAGTGCTGCACAGAGTTGTTCATATAGAATCTCACAATATTCTTGTACAGCGATCCTAGTCGTTGCTTCGCTAAACTGCAAAGACCCTCGCGAGTATTGGCAACTTCACTCGGCCCCCGCGATATCGGGAAGTCATGTACAGATCACATTGTTGATCTACTTCGATGATATGCGTCGGGTTTTCAGGATATTCATAGGGAGGTGCGAAGGGTTTAAAGCTGGCCCGCTATGAGTCTTTATGGCACCATCTCTGCGGTGTGCAATAGCGACCGGGCAGTATGCTTTTCCCCATCAATCGACGTCTTTCTGCTTACCCGCAATGCGGTTGGCTCCCGCGCGGGTTCTGAATGCGCGATTACTTCCTCAGGCGTCTGCTTTTAGTGATCCCCACATTGTTGGGTGTAACCATCATCGTGTTTGCGGTAACGCGTCTTGTTCCTGGCGGTCCGTTAGAGCGCGCTATTATGGCGTCGCAGCAAATGGATGCCTCTGGTGGGTTTAGCAGCCAGAGCGCGGGCCAGGGCATGGCGATTTCTGAAGCTCAGTTACTGAAGCTCAAAGAGTACTACGGCTTTGATAAACCGATGCTGCAGAGCTATGTACAGTGGTTGGGCAAGGTTCTGTCCGGCGACCTCGGTACCTCCTATCGATATAATGAGCCAGTATGGGATGTGATCCAGGATCGGTTTCCTGTGTCACTCTACTACGGGCTTGTCACGTTAATACTGACGTATACCGTGTGTATTCCGCTGGGTATCGTCAAGGCCATCAAACATCGAACTGCCGTCGATAACATCAGCTCAGTGCTTATTTTTATTGGCTACGCGATTCCAGGCTATGCACTGGGCTCACTCTTGCTGCTGTATTTCTCGGTGCGCCTGGAATGGTTCCCAATGGGGGGCTTTGTTAGCTACGATTTTCAAGATAAAGATTCTCTGGATAAGGCCTTCGATTTGTTGAAGCATTCTGTACTACCGCTGACTTGCTATATGGTGGGTGCTTTCGCGTTAGTTACTATGCTGTTGAAGAATCACCTGATGGACAACCTGGCGGCGGACTATATCCGTACCGCCATCGCCAAGGGCGTGTCTTTTCGCCAATCGGTAACGCGCCATGCAATGCGCAACTCCTTGATCCCCATCGCAACCACTTTCGGGCAGAACATCACCTTACTGGTTGCGGGGGCACCGCTCATTGAGACTATTTTCGATATCGATGGCTTCGGGCTGCTGGCACTAACCGCAATTCTGGATCGAGATTATCCGGTCGTAATGGGAATTGTATTGCTGAGCAGCCTGCTGCTGTTAATCGGTAATATTCTGTCAGACTTTCTGGTTGCGCTGGTCGATCCTCGTATTCGGTTTCAATAAGGCATGTTTAATTTTAATCCCCAAACGCTGAAAAAGCTCCGGCGCTTTCGGCAGATCAAGCGCGGTTACTACAGCTTTTTGTTTCTCGCTGGTTTGTTGGTACTGCTGTCGATTGGCGAGTTGCTAGTCAATAGCCGGGCGCTGGTGGTGAACTATGAGGGGGAGTTGTACTTTCCCACCTATACCGCCTTTCACCCCGGTACCGACTTTGGTTTGGATTACAGTTATGAAGTAGATTACCGAGATCTCAGTCAGCACTTCGCCGATCAGGGGGAGGGCAATTGGGTGGTCATGCCACTAGTGCCCTACAACCCTTATGAAAACAATATCGACGGCGGTGTATTCAAGCCCAGTGCACCGTCGATAGAGACACAGCACTATTTAGGCACTGATACCACCAGTCGAGACATATTGGCCCGCCTGTTTTACGGCACGCGCATTGCGCTGGTATTCTCCCTCGCGTTTACGCTGTGGGTATACCTGATTGGTATCTCCGTGGGTTGTGCGATGGGGTACTTTGGTGGTGTCTTCGACCTGATTTTCCAGCGTGTGATTGAAATTTGGTCCAATATTCCATTTCTTTACATGGTGATTATCGTATTTTCTGTGATCCCTTCCAGCCTGACGGTCTCGGCGCGTATTGCTATATTGTTGGCTATCATGGTGCTGTTTTCCTGGACCGGCATGACCTACAACATGCGGACGGAGACCTATAAAGAAAAATCCCGCGACTACGTAGCTGCCGCGCGCATACTGGGCGCCTCTGACACGCGCATTATTTTTCGCCACATTTTACCCAACGTGCTCTCCACACTGGTGACTTTTATGCCATTTGTGGTGGTGTCGGCCATTTCTTCAATCACCGCGCTGGACTATCTGGGCTTCGGCTTGCCGCCGCCAACCGCTAGCCTGGGAGAGTTGTTGCAGCAGGGCACCGCATCGCTTCGCACGGCGCCCTGGATAATCTCGGCCGCGTTCACCACACTGGTTGTTTTACTGACCCTGGTGACTTTTATTGGCGAGGCTGTTCGTGAATCCTTTGATCCCAAGAAATTTACTGTTTATCGCTGAGGTTAACCTTATGACTATGCACCGTATTGCACGCTATCTTCCGGGCTTTATTGCCGCCGGCGCAGTGGCGTTATTACTCAGTGGCTGTGGCGGTTCACATGAGGATGTGGCTACAGATGACTTGGCACCCCATGACAATACAGCCCAGGTGCAGGCTTACTATGCAGCTAAGCCCGATTTTTTCAGTTTCAAAACCCTGGCTGATCTCCCCGGCGATCTCGACTGGCGCAGTGGCTCTCATCTCCCAGAGATGGGCTCGCCTCAAGCCAAGAAGGGTGGCACGGAATACCGTGCGTTACAGGACTTCCCACGTACCTTGCGAACCTCTGGGCCCGATTCAAACGGCGGTTTTCGGTCCTTGATTTGGGATGATGTCGCGATGCGCATCGGTTGGCGACATCAGGATGAATTCGATTTTATACCAGGGCTTGCCAGTGAGTGGGCCGCTGGGGATGACGGCAAAACTGTTTTTGTGAGGCTTGACCCGAAAGCGCAGTATTCAGACGGCGTGCCAGTGACCTCCGATGACTTCCTTTTCATGTTTTGGTTTTATCAGTCGCCCTACATCACGGCACCTTGGTACAACAACTACTATAGTACAATGTATACCAATATTACTCGCTTTGACGAACGCACTTTTTCCATCACCGGTGCAGCTGCCAAACCCGATGCAGATTCCAAAATACTGGAATTGATACCTATGCCACAGCATTTTTACACAGAAGTGGGTGAGGACTATGTTGATCGATACCAGTGGCGGTCACCGCCTACAACGGGCGCCTACCGGGTTCTAGAGGAAGACATCAAGAAGGGTCGCTCCATCGCGCTGACCCGCGTGAAGGATTGGTGGGCAGGCGATAAAAAGCACTTTCGCTATCGATACAATGCCGACCGTATCCAATTCTCGGTGATACGTGACACGGACAAAGCTCTGGAAGCATTTCTGCGCGGTGATCTGGATCAGGCGGGACTGAATTTAGCCGATTACTGGTACGATAAAGTGCCTGACGACGCTCCAGACGTTCAGGCCGGTTACATCCACAAATCGGTGTTTTTCAATCAGCGCCCCCGGCCTAACTTCGGTCTGTGGATGAATACCGCGAGACCGCTGTTAGATAATAAAGAAGTCCGTATCGGTATCAACTACGCGACCAACTGGCAGCTGGTGATCGATAAATTCTTTCGCGGTGACTATGGGAGAATGAGTACTGCTCAAGAAGGGTTTGGGGAGTTCTCCCATCCCACTTTGAAGTCGCGTGATTACAGCATTGAAAAGGCGCTTGCGCACTTCGCCAAAGCCGGATTCACCCAGCGTGGCAGAGACGGAATTTTGGTGAACGATGCAGGAGAGCGTCTGGCGTTTACGGTGTCCTCGGGTTATCAGGCCATGAAGGATGTACTGACTATTCTGAAAGAAGAGGCTGCCAAGGCCGGTGTAGATTTTCGCATAGAGGTGCTCGACGGTACTGCCGCTTGGAAGAAGGTGCAGGAAAAGCAGCACGATATCCATTTCTCGGCCTTCGGTGTGTTTTTGGAAATGTACCCACGTTTCTGGGAGCACTTCTACTCGGGCAATGCCTATGTTGATGCCTTCTTGGATGATGGCAGTGTTAACCCTGACCGAAAAATTAAGACCCAAACTAATAACTTGGAGACGTTTGCTAGCGCGGAAGTCGATTCAATGATTGAGCGATATAGAAAGTCCTCCGATAAGCAGGAGATGATAGAAATCGCCCACTCTCTTATGGAGATTTTCCACGAACATGCGTCTTTTGTACCAGGGTTTTATCAGGGTTTCTATCGTATTGGTCACTGGCGCTGGTTGCGCTATCCCAAATTTTTTAATCACAAACACAGCGGCAGCGCCGGAAATCTGTTTGTGCATTGGCTGGATCCGGCCATGAAGGAAGAGACGTTGCAGGCCCGCAAAACAGGCGAAAGGTTTCCTCCGGCCATTAACGTTTATGATCAGTGGAAGGATAATCGGTAGAAGATTATGGCACTGCTTGAAGTCGATAGCCTGGTTACTGAATTCGATACCGACGAGGGGCGTGTGCGCGCCGTCGACGGTATCAGCTTTTCTGTGGAAGCGGGGCAGACGGTAGGTATCGTCGGTGAATCAGGCTGTGGCAAGAGCGTGACGGCGCTGTCTATTATGCGTTTGCTGCCTCAACCCATGGGTCAGATTGCAGAGGGTGAAATACGCTTTCAGGGGCGTGATCTGGTGAATCTGCCTTTGTCAGAGATGCAAAAAATCCGTGGTAATGAGATCGGCATGGTGTTTCAGGAGCCCATGACTGCTCTGAACCCGGTGCATACGATCGGCAAACAGTTGACTGAAGTCATTTTACTGCACCGCGATGTCAGTGCCGACCAAGCAATTCGCGATGGCGTTGATATGCTGGCCCGGGTGGGTATTCCCGCGCCGGATATCCGTATGGGTGAGTATCCTCATCAGCTGTCCGGAGGTATGCGTCAGCGGGTTGTGATTGCCATGGCGCTCGCCTGTGAGCCAAAGCTGTTGATTGCCGACGAGCCAACCACAGCGCTGGACGTGACGATACAGGCGCAGATTCTGGAGTTGATCAAGCAGTTGCAGGCGGATATGGAAATGGCGGTCATTCTGATTACTCATGATCTGGGAGTGATTGCCGAGACCAGTAATGACGTGGTGGTGATGTACGCGGGTAGAGTTGCAGAATACGGTAGTGTGTTTGATGTATTTGATAGACCAGCCCATCCCTATACCCGTGGTTTGCTGGCATCTATTCCCCGCTTGGATACCCCACCAAAATCCAGATTGAGTATTATCGAAGGGATGGTGCCGGGGTTATTGGATTTGCCCCCCGGCTGTCGCTTTCAGAACCGTTGCCTCCATGCCCAAGCGGTCTGTGAAAACGTCGCACCCCCAATCGAATCTATCGTGGGGCAACACTATGTGGCTTGCAGTCGGTGGCAATCTTTATGACAACCGTTGATACGATCCCTAAGACAGCCCCGCTGCTTGAAGTTAAAAATCTACAGATGCATTTTCCGGTGAGAGAAGGCGTTTTTCTGCGCGCCAGCCGCTTTAATCGAGCCGTGGATGGCGTGTCCTTCTCCATTGGGCCCGGTGAAACCTTGGGCCTGGTAGGCGAGTCCGGTTGCGGAAAGTCAACCCTGGGCCGTTGCGTTACTCGGCTTTACAAGCCTACCGGCGGTTCGATCGTGTTTGAGGGCCGGGACATTACCAAATTTCGCGGTTCGCAATTGCTACCCATTCGCCAGCATATTCAGATGATTTTTCAGGACCCGATGGAGTCGCTGAATGCGCGGCACACCGTGGGTGAAATTCTCGAAGAGCCCTTCATTATTCATAAGATGGGTGACAAGGCATTTCGCAGGCAACGTGTTCGGCAGTTGCTGGATACAGTTGGCTTGCCCTCACGTTCCGCCAGCCGCTACCCTTTTGAGTTCTCAGGTGGGCAGCGGCAGCGCATCGGCATTGCTCGGGCGGTGGCACTGAATCCCAAGCTGATTATTTGCGATGAGCCCGTGTCGGCGCTGGACGTCTCTATTCAGAGCCAAATATTGAATTTGTTGAATGATCTGCAGCGCGAGTTTAGCCTTTCTTACCTGTTTATTGCTCACGATCTTGCGGTGGTAAAACACATCTCCGACCGCATCGCCATTATGTATCTTGGGAAGATCGTAGAAAGTGGAGAAAGTGAAGTGATCTATCGGCAAGCCGCTCACCCCTACACTCAATCATTGATTTCAGCGATACCGGTTCCCGACCCACACCACGCGTCTACTCGTCAGATTCTCAGCGGTGATGTGCCATCGCCGATCGATCCGCCCAGCGGTTGCCATTTCCACCCGCGCTGTCCGGTAGCGATGGAGCGCTGCTCAACCCAGCGGCCGGAGCTACTTCAATTCGCGGATGGGCATACCAGTTCCTGTCATCTAACGGCAAACGCTACCGATTCAGCTCTTTCATCAGAATACGCGGGACGATAAATACTAGGTATCAACCTATGCGGTAGCGATAGACCTGCGATCGATAAAAGTCGTACAGCTGAATCGTCTTCTCGGGCTGAAAAGAGGGCAATGCAAAGTTATTACTAATAACGTAGCGAATAGACGTTTTCTGCTCAGCCAACTTGGTCTCAAGTGCTACCATGCCGGCAGGAAATAAATAGCAGACAACAATCGACGTAGCCGAAAAATCGGCTTTTAAATAATCCTGTCGATATACACTAAGGTTGTTAAGTCCCAAACACTTTGCGACTAATACCGAAACAAACCACGGAAAATAAGACAGCTCATAGCCGATGATCTGACGGTCTGGGTATTTCACCGCCATCCGGATAGTTAAACTACCCCAGCCACTGCCTAGATCAACGATAGCTCCGCTCGCCTCAAAACTTTCTACGACGCTCGCTTCAATATCGGCCTCTATCTCAGCCGTCTCAATCAACTGCATCATCGCAAGGCGTGCTTTTTGGGAGCTAGGCATCGGCGATATCCCAACGGCTAGAGTAGTCCAAATAATTGAGGAGCCGGCCATTATAACCAAAGCAATTAGGGTTAACTCAAAGACTGACACTGTAAGACTCTTAAAAGAAGTGAGCGGCTAGCAGTAAGCACTGTATTTCTCTTATTTCAAAAAGTTAATTTGCCGATACCTTGCAGGATGATTGTCTGTAAGACAAAGAAAAATCCGACAATTTGTAATGAGAATTTGCGCGGTGGTAGCGCCCATGCCCTGGAGATGGATTTAACCTTGCCCGATATTCCTCCTGTATTTTTGCGGTGCAAAAGCGATGTTCTGGATTGGTCTGGGCTGTGTGATCGATCGGATGGGGCTGTTCCAGCCTATTAATAGTTACAACGGCAATGTGCCTATAAGCGTTGTCTCCTGCCGCAGTATGGCGCCTGACCCCGATTTTTATCATCAGTGTGCTAACAGTCATTGAGATATAGAGGACCTACTAGTCGAGTGAGGCGTCGCCGCTGGTTAGCCATTAGCTCAAACAAATATCTTGCTTAAGCCATAACGCGCTGCCTGACTCATCCAGGGCATCCACTCGCAAACCGTCGGGGTCCCCCTCTGGATCTTCAGCTATCCAAGGCGGCAAACATGCGCGATCTTTTACGCAGAGGTGACATCATGCGTCCGCGGAGTCACCGCTTTTGCTTCAATGACACTTCTGCAATCGAACCAGCTTGGCTCGCAGCATTCGCAATACTAGTGGTGGCCAACACCCGTCGTGTTTTTAATCAACTGCTTCAATGGGTTGTAATCCTCTGGTACAGGTACCACGCCATTATCGCGCTCATACTCTTCATAAGAAGCTATCAGCTCAGCTACCAACTCTGGCTTTTTCTTGGCGAGATCATGGACTTCACCCTGATCTGAGATGATGTCGTAGAGCTCCCAATTACCGTTGCCCTTAGGCGGTGGATTTCGTGACAGTTTGTACTTGCCGCGAAACACAGCGCTGCTGCCGGCAAGTTCATAGCCAATACTTTCTGAGCTTGAATGAACCTCCGAATCCTTGCCGGTTAACACGCCCCAGGCGCTTTTTCCACTCGGGGGATAAATTGTTTTTCCCTTGTATTGCGAACCCGGTTTTTCGATCCCAGCCATTTCAAGAATGGTGGGATAGACATCCTTTACGAATAAAAACGTATTGGTGGACTGATCAGCCACAACATTTCCCGGGTACCACGCGATGAAAGGCACTCGCAGACCACCCTCTGTTGAAAATGTCTTGTAGTAACTGTTCGGCGCGGCGGAGGCTGAAGCCCAGCCCGGACCGTAATCAGCGTAGGCGCCCTTCTGCCCCATAGTCGAGTAGTCCCCTTTATAGTCTTCTATATAAGTGTAGTCATAGTTTTCCTGATACCAGGGGCGGTAGGCAGCATTGTTTGGCAGTAAATTGGGATCTGGCCCGTTGTCGGCCATGAAGATAATCAGGGTGTTGTCTAACTCACCGATTTCTTCCAGATAGCTTACCAGCTTTCCAATATTGTGATCCATGTTGTCGAGCATGCCGGCGTATGTCTGCATGCGTCGGGCATTGAACCTTTTCTCTTCGGCCGAGAGGGAATCCCAGTCTGGTATCAGCCAATCGGGAACAGTGGTTTTATCCAGCACCTTGTCCAGAACTGCGGTTTCTGGAACAAGACCGAGTTTGCGCTGACGCTCCAGTCGACTTTTGCGAATATCTTCCCAGCCCTTGTCGTAAACTCCATTGTACTTATCGATAAACGCCTTGGGCGCTTGATGAGGATAATGTACCGCCTGATAACCCATCCAGACCATAAACGGCTTGTCCTCCTTCCGATCTGTCTCGATGTAGTCGATCATTTTCTGGGTGTAAAAGTCTGAGGAGAAATAATTTTCAGTGGGGAGACTGACTTCTTTATCATCTTCGAAATAGTGAACTCGGTCGTACATAGGTGCATAGGGTTGCTCTACCCAGTTGTCGGCTCCACTTTCTGCCAATGCGAAGGAGCGTTTGAAGCCCTTGGCGTGAGGAATCGATTCCGGTGTTCCACCGAGATGCCATTTACCCGTCATATAAGTGTTGTAGCCGCTGTCGCCAAGCACAGTAGCAAGAGAAACCACGGAGTTATTGAGGTACCCCTCGTAGCCAGACTTGCCAAATTGATTATCCGCCATAATCTCATGCATGTTCCCAAGACCGGCCCGGTGATTATCCACACCACTTATAAGCATGGTCCGGGTAGGAGAACATGTGGCTCCGGCATGAAAATTTGAAAAGCTCATTCCTTGTGCTGCGAGTCTGTCTAAATTGGGGGTCTGTATTTCACTGCCAAAAGACCCGATGTCGCCATACCCCATGTCGTCCGCAATTAGAATAACGATGTTGGGACGTTCAGGCCCTGCGCTATCACTGGTTGATTTTTCACCGCCAAATACCGATTGCGTCGTCAGCGCAGCAGCAAAAAAAAGCACGGAGGCCGAAATTCTCGAAGGGGGGTAGTCCATCATTCGCTACTCTTTGTCAGTGAAATTAAAGAGGGCAAAGTTGACCATGTTTAGGTATTGACGTCTAATGCATAATTTACATCGCAGCGAGAACTATAACGCATAATGCTAAATTACCGACAGTTGACTCACGCGCTAGTTTTACACGAGCAAGGTAATTTCACCCGCGCCGCTGCGAGGACAAATATTTCCCAGTCTGCATTCTCTCGAAGTATTCGTAATCTCGAGGAGAGTCTGGGGGTGGTCTTGTTCGACCGTGAGGGGAGCCAGGTGACCGCAACCCGATATGGCGAAGCCCTGTTGGAAAGGGCCAGAGCTATCGTGGACGATACTGCTGAATTGCAGCGCGAGATTGACCTTATGAGCGGGCTGGAGATTGGAAGGTTCGCTATTGCTCTGGGTCTCTACCCAGCGGAGGTGTCGGGGAACCGAGCACTGGGTGAAATGCTTCTCAATTATCCAAGTCTCCGCTATCGTGCGTTTGTGGGCAACTGGGAGACCGTTAACGAACAAGTTCTATCCAGAACGGTAGACCTTGGGTTTGTGGCAATCGAAGCGGCGGAGCACGACGAGCGGCTGGCCGTCGAGCAGGTCAGCCAACACGAAATGGCCTTGTACTGCGGCCAAGATCATCCGCTAGCAGGCTGTAAAAGCGTGTCCAGGAGCGACCTGGACCAGTTTCCTCTGGTTTCAATTAGGGTGCCCAGCGGGCTTGCTGCTGCTGTGCCGGGAAAGGCGCACATAGCCCCAGATGGTGGCCACTTGGTACCCGCCGTAGAAATTGACGATCTCGCCACCGCCAGAACAGTTATAAAAAACAGTAACGGGATTGGTGCCGCAATTCCCCTTCAAATAGAAGCCCAGCTATTGTCAGGTGAACTTGTGCTGCTGAAATACCAAAGGCCCTGGTTGACGCCACCTCATGGATTTATCTTGTTGAAACATCGGACACTCAGCCCTGCGGCTGAAGTATTTATGGCAAGCGTCACTAGAATTGAGAAAAATGCTCACTTGAGAAACGTTGAGCTTTTAG
>JBLGAR010000022.1:0-45314 GCA_047612385.1 Cryomorphaceae bacterium
TGTCCAGCTGGTTCACGAGCGCGGCGTATCTGCCCTCGTCATTGTCGGGATAGAGCCGGGCAAACTCTACTGCTGGGCTGATGGGTGTGTGTGGTGCATAGTACCAAAGATTGAGAAACCACGGTTTCTCAGAGGCGCTCAGCTCAGATAATGTGTCTATCGCCTTGTCGGTCAGGATATTTTCCAAGTGGCCTTCGTAGTGCCTACCCGGCATGCCATCTCCTTCCAGCCAGGGGTTTTCATACCGCGGCCTGAACAACTTTATCTCCCCCTTTTTATTGTGCTTACCCGCCAGGCGCCATTGGTTGAGAAAACCAAACCAGTGGTCGAAGCCCTGGTGGTCGGGCCATGCAGCTCGCTGCAAGTCCCCAATATGCCATTTGCCGATATGCCAGGTAGTGTAACCGGCCTGCTGTAGTTGCTCCGGCATAGTAGTTACTTCAGGGGAAATACCTCTACCGTTAGGCAAGTAGCCGTTGCGCTCCGCATACTGGCCCGTCAACAGTGCGGCTCGAGCCGGAGAGCATACGGCATTGGCGTAGTGCCGGGTAAACCGGACACCCTTTTGGGCGAACTGGTCTAAATTGGGCGTCTGTATGGAGGTATTAACGTTATTGATGGCTAGATCGTTATAACCAAGATCATCCGCCACGACCAACAATATATTGGGCCTCGCCACTGAGATTGGCGCGGCATTATCGGAACTATTATGCGGCTTATGGGTGCCCGTATCATCGCTGCAAGCGACGAGCATAAAACCAATGATTGAGAGCATCGCGAAACGAACTGAACCCCTGGCGCCTTGGCGGCCTCGCTGTATTACCTCAGCTTTTGGAACTTTGCGGGCCGCGTTTACACAAGTTAAGAAGCGATAAATACATTTCGCCATATATGCCTCTATATTCTGATCTTGTTAATGACTAGTCACTGTGCTCTGGAACCAGCAGCACCTTACCATTTCTACCGCGTTCAGCAGCACGTGTAACAGCCTGTTTTATCTCGGCAATCGTGAAGCGTGAATCAACGTTTGCTTTTAGCGCGCCGCTTGCGATTAATGGAATAACTTGGCCGAGAGCCGCTTGCTTCTGCCCTATAGTGGACGTCTCAAACCACTTTGAAAGCCAAAAACCCCGAATACGAATATCATTAAAAATGGTATTTGTGGCACTGAAACTGGCTGGTTTGCCTGACAACGCTCCGTATGACACCAGGGTTCCGCCGTTGCTGAGACTACTGGCCAAACGAGAAAAGGTTTCACCACCCACAGCATCTATCGCCAGGGATACACGCCCTTTGGCAGTCGCATTGGCGATATCTGCGGCAAGATCAGGACCATCGATCAATACCACATCAGCACCCTTTGACTTCAAGTCTTCGTCCAAGCCTTCACGGCGAACTACATTGATGGTCTTGATTCCCCGCTGCTTCGCAAGTTGGATAATGTAGCCCCCAACCGCTGAATTCGCAGCACTGTGCACAATCCAGTCGCCCTTTTCAACGTCAGCGAAGGAAGTTAGCATTAGCAAAGCTGAAAGCGGATTAACAACTGTCATGGAAAGTTGTTCAATCACTTCAGAACTCGGAGTACCGAGGTCAGGTAAGGGAATGAAACTAGATGCCGGGGCAACTATCTGGTCGCGCCAGGTGCCGCCTCCGGACAGTAGCACCAACTGCCCGATTGTCAGGTGAGTGACTTCGGCAGAAGTTTCGAGAACCCGCCCCACCCCTTCGCCACCGGGCGTCGAAGGTAACACGGCGTCGGTGCCATAATTGCCGGAAATTTGTAGCAAATTGGCTGGGTGAATCGGCGTAGCCAATACCGCTACTCGAACTTCACCTTTTTCCAGGGGCCGCGGAGCTTCAACCTTAACCTCGAGCACCTCGGCAGGGTCGCCGACCCGGCTGAACTCTACGTATTTCAGTTCGGTTTTAGCCTCATGCTGCGCGTTGCCATCGGTGTCGGCCGCTAGAGCGTAAGAACCGGTAGCAATTAAAATCGCCAGTGAAGCGGCGGCGCTGATCATAGCTTTTTTAAACAAAGGATGAACTAAATACATACTAAATTCCTTTTTTCAGAGTGTGAATTGATAGGCGTAGCATCGACTGATTGAATCGGCGCTGCGCGGTCTTGATGAAAATTTACCGTCAATATGCGCACAGCGCATGTGTGACGTCACATCGGAGATTGGTCATCCCGTTCAAACCAGCGACCGAGATAAATACCCACGATGGCCCACAGTGCTGCTATTCCAGCTCCGACGATCGCAACTGCCGCCAAGCCTAATCCGAGGCCTTGAGTGAGTCCGGTGAACAACCAAGCCATTATCGTGTCCCCGCCCCGATAAGCCACAATATCGATAACCGGTTTCGCTTTAAAGCGTGTTTCCCGATCAACACGGGTAAAAAGCATTTCGCGCGCGGGCCTGGTCACCGCATAGTTTCCAGCCCGTCGAACTATTTGCAGACCTATCACGACCGCCATTAGCGGCGAAGCTGCCAGGGCAAGCAGGCCAATACAAATCAGAACGGGAACGAGCGCAATCGTCACCGGCATGCCAAATTTACTGACGATGCGCCCCGTGGCAAACAAACCTGTTGCTATTGACAGTACATTCACAGCGAGATCCATCTGTGCCCATACGGCCGTGCGTTCGGCTCGAGTCAAATGTTCCAGTAAGTTCTTTAACTCAAAATAGACAAATGAACTAATACCCGTGTAGAGAAAGATAAACAAACCGATGGCCAGCAAATACGGGTTTGTGAAGAACATTTTGAAACCCGCAAGCGGGTTGCCGCCTATCGGCACCGATGCATTATTGGTGGTCAACGCTTCATTGTGTAAGTCGGCAGATTTTAGTGACTGCAGGTAAAAAATAATCGGGATCGGAAGCAGCAGCATAAGGCTCGCAATCAACATCAAATTATCTGTGCCTAAGGAGTCCGAGAAGAACGATGGAATAGAGGGGCCGATGAGACCACCTACACTGGCTCCCGCCGCAATAATGCTAAACAGTCTCCCCGCCTGCTCTTTGTTGAACAGGTCGGACATGAAACTCCAGAATACAGAGATATGAAAGAGACTAAACACACTGACCCAGACGTAGAAGGACTTATCGATTAACGTCCGATCGGCAGCCCCCGACGCAGACAGGTAAAAAAGCGCAAAGGTCAAAGCGAAAATTCCGTACATCGACGGAACGAGAAGTGCGAATCGAATTCGCGAAACCGCCACGCCATAGATGGCAACTACGCCAGTGCTGATGAAAAAGTTGATGGTCCACAACCAACTGACCTCAGCATCGGTCCAGTCGCTTGCCATCGCGTCGCGCACCGGGCGAAGAATGTAATAGGCCGACATCAATACAACCACAAACACGAAAGAGCCGGCAGTGGCTCTAATCTCGTTCGCCTCAATCTTCGAAGCTGCTTTTAAGAACTTGCTGATCGGATTTCCACTAGGCTCAGACACGGAGGCTTCCAAATTCGCTGCTTTCAAAATATTTCATGATGCGCCCCAAGGCAGAATTATTTACGATTACGATCATAATACGGTCGATGCCTGCCATATATAGGCAATACTGAACAATGTAATTGTTTTTTGGACAATAGTGCGCGATCAACTCTCGTAGGCACACTCTCGATAGCCAAGCTATTCGTGCTAATGTGCCCGCCGAGGGAAACGTATAAAAGATTGATTCGACAAACCGAGGCAAGATTGAACCCCCCAATGCGCTACACCACCACCATCGAACGATTGTCCAAACTCGGTGACGACAAATGGTCAATCTACAAACGCGCTAGAGAACTGGCATCTCAGGGAGTGGATATTATCGAACTCGCCATTGGGGAACCCGATGTGCCAACTCCCAACTATCTTATTGAAGCCGCGGTGGACAGCCTGCGCAGCGGCCGAACCGGCTATTCTCCGGGTTCAGGGGAGACCTCGCTGCGAGAAGCACTGGCCAGAAGGTACACAGTAAAAGCGGGCCGTACAATTTCAACGCAACAGATTTTGTGCTTTCCGGGAACTCAAACTGCCCTGTACGCTGCAGTAACAGCAGTTGCCGGAAAAGGCGACGAGATTATTATAGGCGACCCGATGTATGCGACCTACGAGGGATTGGTGGCATCCACGGGTGCTCAAATCGTTGAGGTACCTCTGATCGCGGAGAACGGCTTTCGCATTCAGGCGGTCGATATCGAGAAACGCATATCGGCCCGCACGACCGCCATACTGATCAATACGCCACACAATCCCACAGGTGCCGTTTTAACCGGCGAGGATATTACCGAGATTGGCGCGTTGGCACGTAAACATGATCTATGGCTGATTGTCGATGAAGTGTATGACGAGCTTATATTTCACGAGGCAACCTTCTCCACTCCCCTTTCACAGCTTGATCTAGCTGATCGCACTATCGTTGTGTGTTCAATTTCCAAATCTCATGCTGCCCCAGGCTTTAGAAGTGGCTGGTGTGTCGCTCCAGAATCATTTTGCGAGCGCATTTTGCCTCTTTCGGAGGCTATGTTGTTCGGAAATCAGCCTTTCCTGGCGGATGCAACAGCATTGGCGATAGCCAATCCGTCACCGATAGCTGCAGGAATGTGCGTGAGATTTGCAGCCCGAGCTGATCGCCTTGCCACAATGTTGCACAGCCAGACCCAACTCAAAGTTCACACGCCAGATGCAGGTATGTTTGCACTTGTTGATGTGTCTTCAACGGGTTTAAATGGCAAAGACTATGCACTGGATCTTCTGAATAACGCCGGTGTTGGCGTTATGCCTGGAGCCTCTTTCGGTCGCTCACTCAATAAGTGGGTGCGGGTGTCGCTTACGGAAACCGATGATATCTTTGACGAGGGATGCCGACGGATAGTCGCCCACGCCAATTTAAAGAGGAGGGATCATGCCGGCCGCTGAGGTACCTGCCACGGGTTCCAATATTAGCCCGGGGCGGTTGATCTGGCTGCTGCCCCTACTGGCCGTGGCGGGGTTTTACTTCTTCTATGTGTACCAACACGCTTTGAACGTACCGCTGGCCGATGATATCTATGATGTCTTGCAGCCACTAGTGCGGGTGAGCGATTCTGAACATGCCGCAGCGGCCTTCGCGGCTTTGTATGAGCAGCACACTGATCACAGGACCATTGCCTCAAGATTTATCTATGGCGCAGTTTATCTGGCCACTGGTGAGGTCAATTTCCGCACCCTGAACTTTCTGGCCAACCTGGCGCTGCCGTTGTTGCTATTTGCACTTTATCTAATGTCTTCTGGTACACCGAAGCGATTACTGATATTGCTTCCGGCGGCACTGGTTCTATTGCAATTGAGGGCCTATGGAATCACCTTCTGGGCGATGGCGTCTTTCGCCTATTTCTATGTTTTCGCCTATGGCTTCTTTTGTTTATTACTACTACAGGACACTAACAAGGGAAGATTCAGCGCCGCCGTGTTGCTAGCGATACTCTCAAGCCTCACCCTCGCCTCTGGTCAGATGGTCTGGCTGGTAGGCCTGGCAAGCCTGGCGCAGCAGAGCTTGATTAGACGCAGCCTACCGAGTGCGTACCTGCTGTGGTGGCTGCTACTGACTATCGCCGTCTTGATTTTGTGGCGAGCGGGCTTGGACGATCGCATACCGCTGACGACACTATTAGGCAATTTCTTCAACGCCCCGGGGCACTACCTTCTGTATACACTCACTTTGCTCGGTTGTGCGGTCAGCGAATCCAGCGTTGCGGCGGCGGCATCCGTCGGGGGGGCAATGCTGGTTATATTGTCTGCCTGCACCGTGATTCGCTGGCGCGAAGCGGATCTTCGGCTGGAGATGTGTTGTTGGTTTATTGTGCTGTCGGTGATGACTATGGTGCTTGGCAGGGGTTTTGCCTCCGTCGATTACGGGCTCTCTTCGCGCTACAGTTTCCCGTCTGTATTGCTGCTCAGTTCTATCTGGGTGCTCCTGTCTTTGCGTCTGAGAATCCACCGCTGGCCCGCCTTACTACCTGCGATTGTGCTGGCATTAGTGTACAACGTGCACTCCTTTACTGTTTACTCCTTGGCGCTTCAACCTTACATGGAACGAAGAGTCGAGGATTTTAATAAAGGCCGCTATCGCGCCTGGTCTTACCCCGTAGCACAAAGTAATCGAATAGTGACCGACGCTATCGAACTTGGTATTTACACTCCACCTCTGCGCCCACTGGCAGCTGCCTCGGTTGCCTTTGGACAGCGCGACGAGAACAACTAGGCCGCAGCATTCACGGAGCAGTATGCAGGTCTTAAGGCACTAAAACTGGAAGTATAGAAATTCACTGGCCTTAGAAATCATCATTACCGAGAAGACAAAAATCCCCACTTGCAGCAGCAACACTGCCTTTCCCGGTTTGAATCTGTCTTTCAAATCCATGCTGTTAGGAGCTAAAGCAACAAAGCCAATGAAAAAGGCAATCATGGCGCTCAGCACCCATGTTGCCCACTGATCTTTTTGGGCCGCGTTAGAGGCCAAAGTGAAAAACCAGGGCGCATCCAAACCCATTAGTTTACTGGCAGCAACCTGCAAGGTGTTATCTTCCAGACCTAACATGCCCCTATATATTTTGAAGACATCAGACCAATTCGTGGCCCTAAAAATCACTAGTGTAAAACTGAAAAAGTGAAAGGTAATAAACCAACCGAGCCACGCTGGCATTCCTATGCCCGACTTGCGCCACAGGTGATTGACGACAATCGCCGCGCCGTTGAGAATGCCGAAAACCACAAAAGTCCAAGCTGAGCCGTGCCATATACCACTGACAATCATCGCCAGAAAGCTGGCCGCCATCCCGGCTTTGAAGGTTATCTCAGGGAAAGAACGGAGAATGGGTTTGTAGACATAGGTGTTGATAAAGCGCGTCAGCGTAATGTGCCATCGCTGCCACAGGTTGATGATACTGGTGCCTTTGTACGGGCTGCGGAAGTTTACCGGCAGCTCTATGTTGAACATCAGACCAAGACCAATTGCCATGTCGGAATAGGCAGAAAAATCGAAGTAAAGCTGAAAGGTGTAACTGTAGTGAACGAGCCAAGCCTCGAGTAAATTGAGTGTCTGGGCGGTATCAAAACCATGATTAACCAGAATCTCGAAAGAATCTGCAATAACCACCTTTTTGAATAAACCAATGCTGAATATGAATGTACCAAGAATAAAGTTATCGGCACGAAACAGCCGATTATCCGTTGCCCGAAACTGAGGCATGATCTCGCGATGGTGAACAATCGGCCCGGCGATTAGCTGCGGAAAGAACGAAACGAATAGCGCGTAGTCTACAGGGTCGCGCTCCTTCAGGCCGGTGCGATAGCAATCTACGATAAAAGCGATTTGCTGCAGGGTAAAAAAACTGATGCCCAGGGGAAGTGCCAGACGCAGGTATCCGAATTCGACGCCGGGTATCAGATTGGCGTTGAAGATAAAGAAATCCATGTACTTGTAGTAAGCGAGTAGACCGACATTGAGACTGACACCCAGGATCATCAGACGCTTCTTGGGTGGGATAATTTCTCTGGATCTGCCGTAGGCCTGAATTTTTCCCGCTATCGTGTAATTTATCAGGATAGAACCCAATAACAACGGCAGGTAGATGGGGTTCCACCAGCCATAAAATAGCCATGAACCGCCCAGCAACCAGAATTTTCCGGCTCGTAAATAGCCAAGATGATTCAGGCTGTAGTAGCCAAGCAACACCAGTGGCAAAAACGCAAAAATAAAAATGTAAGAGTTAAAATGCATTCAGTTATCGATTTGGGAACATCACTATGGCCGGAACACACATCCCCGGAAGGTCGTTTGGCAACTCCCAGCTCGCACTGTTATCACTCTTGGAATGCGGATCTGGATAGAAAGAAGAGTATATACTTACTGGCAGCCTCGGTGCCAGAGATCGAATGACGCAGGCTCTGGAGTCAGAGCGCCGGATGATACACAGACAATATGAATACTGTATACTTTCTTGATTCGCCCCGGTGTAACTGAACTCCCCTGTGCAATGCAATCAAAGTCCTATTTAACGCTGTTCATAACGCTTACATTAATCGCTTTTTTTTGTGCCAGCGTTTTCAACTATGTGATCGACCCCTATCGATTTTTTGATTCTACAGATCGTCCTGGCATTAATGAGTATCGACATAAATTTTTCCTTGGGCAGTATGTATCCAAGCCCTATGCTCTGCGGGAGCAGGCACCCGAGGCAGTTATCCTGGGAGTGTCTCGGGCTGGGTCATCTCTTGCTACCGATCATCCCGGATGGGCCGACACCACCGTTTACAATTACGCCATGGCAGGTAGCACAGCGTACTTGCTGTGGCGAAATTACCAACATGCACAAGCGACCAGTACTCCCGAACAGATTGTTTTGATGTTGGACTTCTACATGTTCAATGTGCACATGGTTCAACGACCTACCTCTGGTCATATCCTGAGGTACGAGGAGCGCCTAGCCGTAACTCCAGATTTCAAAGAAAATCGCGGCTACCCCATTCGACTGTTCAAAGACACACTGACCTCGCTAATTTCCTTTGAAATGCTATACGAAAGCTGGAATACAGTGCTCGCGCAAGACAAAATAACCAAGGAAGAATTGTACAAATCAACTTTGACTCCCACCGGGTTCTGGATTAACGATCCGCCACCAAATAAAACCCAGAGGAAGTTATTTCGGCAGGTCGAGCGCCAGTACATGACCGTTACCTGGTATCCAAACCCGGAAAAGAAGTTTGCTTTGTATCGCGAAGACGGCAGCTCCAACCTAGTGTATCTACGAAAGATTATAGCCGATGCCCATCGCGAGGGTGTCGACTTGAGGATTGGCTTCATGCCGTTCCACGCGCGCATGGCGGAAGCGATGCGAGCGGTAGATCTTTGGGATGATTTCGAGCTGTGGAAGAAAGACGTTGTAGAGCTTATTGAAACGCAGGCTGAAACAGCCGGACAACAAGCCTATTCAATATGGGACTTTACCGGTTACAACACCATCACCACAGAACCGGTGCCTTCAAGCAAAGACAAAACGACCCGTATGAAATGGCACCTGGACCCCAGCCATGTAACGCGGGCAACGGGCGACCTGATTCAAAACCGGCTGCTCGGGAACGGGGGGGAAAGCTATGATGATTTCGGACAGAAACTCACAAGCGAAAACATCGACTCGCTTACGCTCCGCACTCGGGAGGATCGAGAACGCTATATAAAGAAGTTTCCGCAAGATTTAGAAGAAGTCCTGGACAGGGCCCAGAAGACAAACAGCTGGCGCAATCCGACTTAGCTTTTCAAACTTCGCCAGCGGTGCTCAGGAATCGTATTCTTCCAATACACGGACCACTTTGGCATAAAACAGTTTAATCGTGTTGGCCTCGTCTATATCGAATTCACCAAGATCGATATCCAGAGCAGATTCGACCTCCAGTACCAGACTAATACCGGTCAAAGAGTCCAGCCCATAGTCGCCGAAATCATCGTCATCCCCAAGAACAATCTCCTCCTTTTTTTTAAGCACCTTCTTGATGCCAGCTTTGGTGGCGTCACGAAATTCGTCTAGCGTGAACATGGTAATCCCCGTGTTATCAATAATTAGTTGCGTTCAAGTACGGATGTGGCCCATGAGAGCCCCACACCGAACCCTGAAATGAGAATTCTTTTCTCATCGCTATCCAGATAGTGCTCAAGCATCAGTGGAATAGAGGATGATACTGTGTTGCCGGTCTCCGCGGCTAGAAACGGAACCTTGCTTGCATCGACATCCAGCAGAGGCACCAAATTATCTACGATATACTTGCTACCCTGGTGCAGTAGATAAAGGTCGATATCGTTTTTGTCCAGATCATTTAGCTCAAGACACTTTGCAATCTGCGGGGGAACTTTGGACACCGCAAATTTAAAGACGTTGTTTCCCAACATTGAAAGCGTCCGCGTTTTTTCGTCGACCTTAATAGAGTGGGAGAGTTTGGCATTGGTAGAAAAGGTAGACTTCCTGGAAACAAAAACCGGATTTTCTGCAATGTAGGTAACAGCGGCAGCATCGCCGAACAACAATTCGGTATTGTAGTCTTGGGGGTCAATAACTTTTGAATAGGGATCGGACGTAAACAACAGCCCGTGCTGCATTCCCTGAGCGCTCATAAAAGACTGGATAACATCCAGTGCATACACAAAGCCGGAACAACCTAGGGATACATCGAAGGCGGCCACATCTTCCGATAAGCCGAGTTTGTGCTGCACAATGGCCGAGGTATGAGGCAAGCCAGACCCATCCGGGTTCTGGGTCACCACAATCAAACAATCGATTTTTTGCAGATCGATGTCGGGAACCTTGACCAGCAAAGCTTCGAAGGCTTTGACACATAGATCCGAGGTATCTTCGTCATCGCCCTTACGCAGCAAAGACGTAAACCCTACTTTATCGGTAATGAAGTCTACATCTTTCCCCGCTTCCTCGGCCCGATCAACATTGCTGACCCGCCGTTGCGGTAAATATCCAGCAATTGCTTTTATGCCTATCATTGATCTCTCCCAGTACCGAGCCAATTGTGAATCATTTCAACTAGATTGTGTATCCCGTGGCGCTAATCCTGTTGCGGAATAAGACACTCCGTCTAGTTTCCATTTCTTCATCGATTCAAGACGAAGATATACAATGGTGGTTAACTCCCCAAAAACGTCGCCTCATTTCCAAGTCAACTGCCTTGGCCTGCGCCGTGCTACTTACCCTGGTCGGATGCAGCCAAGAAACCCCAGAGATACCGACACCGTATCGCGTGGTGACCGATATTCATCGTACTATGGAACTGATTCTAGACCCGGCTGCGGAACACCTATGGAGCTCAGCGGGGAGCATAATAAGCTCTGAAGGTGAAACGGACCTGTCGCCGACCTCCGATGAAGGATGGCACAAGGTGGAGCGCAGCGCGGCAGTGCTCGCAGAGACAGGCAACCTGCTTATGATGCCCGTACGAGAAGCCGGAGCAGATTGGATCAAATTCTCTCAGGAATTGATTGATACCGGCGAGCTCGCCATGAAAGCCGCCATGGACCAGGACCGCGACGCACTGTTCGACGCTGGCGGGCGTATCTATGAGGTGTGTTTGGCCTGCCACAGTCAGTATTGGGCTGCCCAGCCTGTTTCCGGGAGCGCCTCCAAGCGCAAGGGCAATGAGTAGCTGTTTACTTCGCATTGACTTATTTTTCTGGAAATATAACCATGCTGTTTTAAACAACAACAGACCTACTCATCCAGCCGTAGATGGCTGGGCGCAATAAGGTCGGTAGCATGAGCATTTTCGAATACGCATCTTTAATCACTTTAGCCACCGCGCTGGCTGCTCCCCCAGGGTTTGCCGTCGACACCACTTCACACCCACAAGTGTAATCGGCCAACAAGAGATTGCCAGCGACATCAAGGAACACCCGCGTGTTACCCATGAAACTCACGAAGACGGCAGTAAGGCGTTAGACGTCTTCTCTATGTTAAGTAGCGATAGAAAATTTATCGTCGGGAAGTACCAATCTGAAGCCACCCGCTCAGTCATCCACGAACCCTACGGTGTCGATGAGTACATGCATTTCTTGGAAGGTAGTGTCACGCTGACCTCCAGCGACGGAACTGTCACTGAGATCAAAGCCGGAGACTCCGTCACTATATCAAAGGTATGGACCGGCATTTAGGATACCCAAGGCTATACTAAAATTTACGTTATCTATCTCTGTCGACGAGGCAATGGAATAAAAGGGCTATTTTGATCCGGCGAGCCCAGTTGGGCGCGGGATACCCATCAACATCGATGAACTCGTCGTTAAGGTCGCTCTGCAATAGGACTCTGTGTTAAGTAATTCCTCCTCTATCACTCCTGAACTTAAACCTATATGTTTTTTCTGCTGCAGGTCATATAAAGACCTGACTGATGACACTAATTATAAAACAACGTTTGCGGGTATTAGAATGAGATCACGCTACAGTTATGCTCTTTTACGCCTTTTCTTCATTGGGGTTTTCCTGACAATAGCGGCTTGTGGCGGCGGGGGCGGGTCGGCAGCACCTGACACGCCAGCCGAACCGCCACCTGAACCGACACCCGTTTCCCTGACGCCAGCTGAAGCATCCCGTTTCTTAAGCCAGGCGACATTCGGCCCGAATACAAAGTCTATCGATGAACTGGTAGATGCGGGCCTGGAGAGCTGGCTTAACACTGAGTTCACCAAGCCCGCTTCGCTTCACCTTGAGACCGTTCTGGCGGGTTATCCCGAGGACGGAAGCGTCTTTGACGAAGACGGTGACTTCCGGCCCGAACCATTCCATCTACCTTCACATTCTTTCTGGAAAACGGCCATAGAGGGCGATGACCAGTTGCGCCAACGCATGGCCTTCGCGCTATCTCAGATATTGGTAGTGTCGGCGAATAGCAGCCTGATCAATTTCCCGCAAATGCTCGCCAACTATATGGACATACTGACCCAGGGCGCATTCGGCAACTATCGAGACCTGCTGGAAAGCGTAACCTATTCTCCGGCGATGGCTGTCTACCTTACCTATTTTAGAAATCAGAAGGCAGACCCGGTAAGCGGCCGGGTTCCCGATGAGAATTACGCACGTGAATTCTTGCAGCTATTCACCGTGGGATTAGTCGAGCTCAACTCGGACGGCACACCATTACTGCAAGCCGATGGCAGCCAGGTGGAGCTGTACGACAACGACGATATTACGGAGCTAGCCAAGGTATTTACCGGCTTGAGTGTATCGGGAGTAGCATTCAATGCGCCCTTGTTCACTCTGGAGCCAGAGGCATATTACTCTCCGCTGGAAGGTTTCGATGAGTTTCACTCCGCCCTGCCAAAGAACTTCCTTGGCATTAGCATTCCCGCGAATACCAGCGCTGAGCAAACCATTGATACCGCTCTGGATGGTATCTTTGCCCACCCCAATCTGGGGCCGTTCGTCGGACGCCAGCTGATACAGCGATTTGTGACAAGTGCGCCGAACGCTGAGTATGTCACCCGGGTTGCCGCTGCCTTTGACCAGGGGAGCTATGCGCTGCCCTCAGGAGACTCGGTGGGAAGTGGCGTTCGCGGTGATTTGGAAGCGGTAATCGCTGCTGTTCTATTTGATCCTGAGGCTCGCGACGATTCCACCGACGGGCGCGAAAGCTTCGGCAAGCTTCGGGAGCCCGTCCTGCGATTTACGCACTGGGCTCGCGCCTTCGAGGTCAATAGCGCAGATGCCAGCAATGAACTGGTATTGCTGGATACCAGCGGCTCGGAATCCCTGGGACAACACCCCTACCGTTCGTCCTCTGTATTCAACTTCTACAGACCCGGATACGTCGCGCCCGGCACAGAAACAGGTGCTGCGGGTCTGACGGCTCCGGAGTTACAAATCACCAATGCCAGCAGCGTGGTTGGCTATCCCAATATCATCACCATTTACGCGCTCGGGCGATCCCCAAAACGCCTGAGCAGTGGCGAGCCTGCTTTCGTCACTGACTATAGTCGCGAAGCCGAGCTGGCATCCAATCCGCAGGCCCTGCTCGATCACCTGGATCTGCTGCTGACCTACGGTACTCTGCAATCGGATACCACAGAACGCATCACAGGAATTCTAGACGCCTTGGGCGCCACGACCACCGAAGAGCTACAACTGCGCGCCAGGGTTGCGAGCATTCTGGTGATGACGTCCCCTGAATATATTGTACTACGATGAAACGCCGTTTCCCGGAGAGCGAAATTATGCAAAGTAGAAGACATTTTTTGAAATCGAGTATCCTCATACCTGCCGCAATGGCCGGCTCTCCAATGCTAAGTATGCTAAATCCAGCGACTGCCTATGGAATGGATAGCTCGGGTTATCGTGCCCTGGTCTGCGTCTTTCTATTCGGGGGTATGGACTGCCACGATACTGTTTTGCCCTATGACCTTGCATCCTACAACAGTTACTCGCAAATCAGGTCGTCACTACTGGCTGCCTACCAAGGCACACCGGGGGGCTCCAGCCGCGCTCGCGCCGCCCTGCTGCCGCTCAACCCAAGCACCGCACAGTTCGGCTCGCGTCAATTTGCACTGCCGCCGCAACTCGCGGGCATACACCAATTGTTTGAAGGTGGAAACGCAGCGGTAATCGGGAACGTAGGACCACTGAAAGAACCTACTAGCGCAGCCACTTTTTCAAACAATCAAGCGATGCTGCCGCCCAGGCTCTTTTCCCACAACGACCAGCAATCTACCTGGATGTCGTTTGCACCAGAGGGGTCGCAGTTGGGCTGGGGAGGACGTTTCGGTGATGCCGCCGCCGCAGCCGGCGGAAATATCAACAATACTTTTTCCCAGGTGTCGCTCGCAGGCAACACGGTGTTTCTGAACGGTGACCACGTTTCAACCTACAATATGGGTACCGACGGTGTGCCATCAATAGGCCTAATCGACTTCGCCGGAAGCAGTTTCTCTCCTGCACTACAGGCCCTAGCCCGAGATCACTTCTCCTCGCAGAACTCTATTCGAGAGAATCTATTTGAACGGGACTTTATCAATATCAGCCGAGTCTCACTAGACGCCAACGACACTCTGGACAGTGCACTGTCATCGGGGCCGAGCATCGCCAGCGCGTTTCCGGCAAGTCCATTGGGGGCGCAACTGCGGGCTGTGGCAGAAACCATAGCCTTGAGAGATACGCTGGGTGCTTCGCGACAAGTGTTTTTTGTCGGTCTGGGTGGCTTTGATACTCACTCCAGCCAGGCCAACGACCTGCCGGGTCTGCAGCAAGACATAGGCGATTCCATCGCTGCATTTTACGCCGCCACACAAGAACTGGGTGTTGCAGATGAAGTCACTACCTTTACCGCAGCTGATTTCGGTCGCACCCTAACAGTCAATGGGGACGGTACTGATCACGGCTGGGGGTCGCATCACTTTGTGGTCGGCGGTGCCGTCCGCGGCGGCGACATCTACGGCAATCTACCGGTCTCCGAATTGGGTCATGATCGGGACGCTGGCAATGGCCGGCTGATTCCGGATGTTTCTGTGGAGCAATACTCGGCTCCTCTGGGGCGCTGGTTCGGATTGAATGAGTCGGAGCTATCGGCTGCTCTGCCGGGCCTGGCAAGCTTCCCCGCCGGCCCACTAAACTATATCTGATAGGCCTGAAGTCACTTTGCGTCCAACCCGATATGAGATACTCCGGTGAAGAAAACAGGAAACCCAATTGACAGAGAATTCTGCTCAGATTGCAGTGCTGGAAGACCTCAAGGCCCAGCACGGCGAAAACTACGGGTGGGCTCTTGCCTGCTGCTCCTGGCAGCGCGAGATGGCAGAGGATTTACTACAGGAGTCGTACCTGCGGGTGCTAGACGGGCGTGCCCGCTACGGTGGCAAGTCGGCTCTGAAGACCTGGTTCTTCGCGGTTATTCGCACGGTGGCGAAAGAAACACTGCGCAAGCAATACAGACGGAAAATATTAAATCTCCGGGTGGTCAGCCCTGGCTTGATCGCCGAAGAAACAGACGGTCACACTCAGCCCGACGCTCCGGACCAGCTTGCCCAGCAGAATCAATCCTGCAACCAGTTACGCCAAGCCCTAATGCAACTTCCAGTGCGGCAACGAGAAGTGCTTCATCTGGTGTTCTACGCCGAATACACGCTCGAAGAAACTGCAAACACTCTGAGTATTTCCCTGGGCTCGGTCCGAACACATTACCACCGCGGCAAACAACGCTTGGCGGAACAACTTCAGTTGGAGGAGCGCGATGAGCTTGGATAACAAGGGTAACACTGCCCTGGAACAAGAGCTGGCAGTGCGTTTTTCCCGCTTAAAAGATCAAGATCTAGAGCGGGTGCCCCCCGGCCCGACTACTGCAGATTTAATAGTTCTACAGCCTGCACCGCGTCGTTTCGCATGGGTCGGATCGCTAGCGGCAATGCTGCTGGTGTCACTGGGCGCAACCTTTTTCGCATTGCGGCCGTCCCAGGAGCCAGTCGATGTCTATCTTGCGATCATGCACCAGAACACGGTGACGACGGATTATCTATTACACGCCTCACCCGGTATTTTTCCAGAATCAGATCTGCTGCCATCACTTTATGAACTGAACTTCACTGATGGCACTGTCCAATGAATACAGGAGTACGAACAATGAAAAACCTACGAATTCTGATGACCTGGGCTTTTATTTTTTGGGCTTGCACGGCGCAGGCACAGAATAACCCAATGGAAAATGCGGCCAGCAATAAGCAGATTTTCAAGATGGGACTCTACCCTCCCGATGTCATCATGAAGCATCAACAACGACTGGGCATAAGTGATGAACAGCGCAAACACATCTCAGCAGCAGTCAAGGTTTTTCAAACCGATGTCGCAGAGCTGCAGTGGACCCTGCAAAATGAACAGCAGGAGTTCAAGCAAGCTCTGTCAGGCTATAAGATCGAGACCAAGGAGGCGATGGCTAAAGCCGAAAACTTACTGAAGATGGAAAGCCAATTCAAGCTAGCTCATTTCAACTTGTTGTTTGCGATCAAAAACGAACTGACCCAGGAGCAGATCGACATCATCAGGAAGGTGTTGAGAGACAGGGGCAGCCAAGACCAGTAGTAGCGACGCGCAGCAATTCCCCAGAGCTTGGGATGGGGCGTTAGCGTCTAAACTCTCCCCAGGGGAGAGTTTGTCGAACCGGAGGCTTGAACCAAGTCCTCTTGCTCTGGAATACAAACAAAAAAGGCGTGAGGATGGTCCCATGGTGGTCCCAAAAATACCCAACCTCGACCCCGGGTTCTGCACCAAAATCTGCGGGCCACTTCCAATTGACTATTTAACAGCCCCTATAATGATTATATAAATACAACCACTTACAAGCAGCTATCAGCCTCACTAAGATTAGTTGCCCCACAGATTTCGGTGCTCTCGCCAAGAAAAGCAGGTTGCCACCAACAATATAATAATCGCCAGGTTCGGACCCAGCTCAACGCCCGTATTTTGGCAAGTGTAAATCAAAGAGG
Organism: Cryomorphaceae bacterium; assembly: GCA_047612385.1. Lineage (GTDB taxonomy): Bacteria > Pseudomonadota > Gammaproteobacteria > Pseudomonadales > Halieaceae > JBALVT01. The sequence continues at coordinate 17,001 of JBLGAR010000022.1, forward strand.
ATCGCCGAAGCCCGCAACAGAAATGCCAAGGCAATAGCGACTAGCGCTGCGAACGTAGACGTGAGCTCAAAACTCTGCAGGACTACATAGCTCACCGCACCTAACGCAGCCGCAGTGACATAGATTTCCGGGCCCAGCAACACCGGCTGTTGATTCAGCAGTGTGTCACGAATCAATGAACCGAAGGTCGCGGTCATCATTCCCAACACTATAGCGACAACCGGGGGCACCCCAAACGTCAAAGCCTTGGCGCTACCGAGCACTGAAAACAGCGCCAGCCCGATGGCATCCGCCCAAAGCAACACTCGATGAAGGGAGTTTAGCAATGGCGCCAAGTACCACGTTGCTGCGGAACAACCAATACAAACCCATAAGTAGCGAGTGTCAATCACCCAGAATACTGCATCCGTTCCGAGTAATAGATCCCTGAGTGTGCCACCACCAATGCCGGTAATGGTGCCAAAAAGAATAAAACTGAGGACATCCAGTTTTTTTTCCGCCGCCGCCAAGGCGCCACTAACAGCGAAAACCGCAACAGCGATGAGGTCCGCGATATTCAAGATTGTCCACACTTCTGCTTGCATATGGATCAAAACTCCAGCTGGGGCAAATAGTACTACGAAAAAGGATATTCACTTTTGCCTTAGCGCTACTCGCTTTGTTTTGGGGATTCCAACTGACCCCGTTACTCGAGGAGGACCAGCTGAGGTTAATATCATAATTACAATAAAGATGAGGAAAAAAAGCCGTCAATCCCATTCGCTCCACATTTTCTTTACTTCCCGCCACTGCTGTTCGTCCATACCCGGATCACCTTCCGGCATCAGCTTTGCGCCCTCGTGCTGCAGATAGGGGCGGGTCCAACTGCCGCGCTCGTAGAGCTTCTCGATGTTCTGACGGTAGATCTTATCGACCTCGTTATGATGCAGGGGATCCTGTTCCATCCACAGATTCTTGGGATGTATAGGCTGGGAATACATTTCTTGGAACAACTCGGTGCGCAGATCTTTCAACCAGTTGCTGTTCAGGTTCATAGCGCGGTACTGGCGCAAGGCTTCAATATCGATAATGGCTGACACCACCGTGTTAGCGCTCTGAGCAGAGTGGCTCAATATCTCGCCACGATAGCCGATGATATGGCTGTTACCACCTGCGATTTCTACAGGGTGACGCGAGGAAGCCGACAGATACACCGGGCCAAGATTGGGGCACATCATATAGAGGCTGTTGAATTCCGCGTGACCACGGTTCTGTATCATCCAACTACCCCCTGGATCACCACCACAGTTGGTCATGGGAACGGCTTCGGATGGGCGGTAGACAAATTCAGCACCATTGAAAGCCAGAGCGCGTACGGCTTCCGGGTATTCACCGTCGGAACAGCAAATAGTACCTATATTGCCGATGTCATCGGTTTTCAACACCGGATAGAAGGCATCTATGCCCGTGCCGAAGTGCTCCACCCAGCGATCGTAGATATCGTGTGGCACGCACGAGCGCTCTCTCGCCCAAATATGATTTTTCGCCGCCTTGTGTACGACTTCACCGTTAGGGCCGATCACGAACAGCGTATTAAAAAAACGATCCTCCATAATCTCGGGCCAGCGCGCCTTGCACTGCACGATGATGTAGGTTTGGTACATCTTGGCCAGGCGTCCTAGGAACTCCGTCTCTTCCCCCGGCACATCGATAAACATTTCTTTGGCGGCCAGCGTATGGGGCAGATCAAATATTTCATCGGTAAAGCCGGTTAACGCACCCTCGGCCAGCGCGATAACTTTCACCGGCAAATTGATGTTGGTCATCGACACCGCGGCGTGAATGACTTCTTCGATAGTCTGGAGGTTCTGCTTGATGTGTTTTCGCTCGGCAATGCCATAGGCTATGGTGGACAAGCCGAGGGCCATGTAGGGTGCGATCGCTTTGTCAGATTCTTGTGCCAAACTGTTCATATTCTGCTCCTACCCGGAAATTTTCCGGGGTTTTAAGTATGGATGTAACTCCGTGTCAGAGCTACCTACTGGTGTGTGAAACGCACACCCAACCGCAGGGATCTTCCGGGGACTAAAAAACCCACGGCAGTCTGGTAACTTTCATCAAACAGGTTGTCTACCGACAGCTGCACCTGCGCTGCATCGCGGGGTGCCCAACGCAACACACAGTCGAACCGATGAAAATCATGCAATTCCTTTGTTACCGATCCTACGGTGTGCAATGAGGTGGCGTACTGCCCACCCGCCATCAGATAATCAATCGGCGTGCTCCAGTCTTGATCAATCTGTCACTGTGTTACCGGCACGGAGACCCGTTCGGGTCGGTCTGTCAGTACCTCATTCTCATCTTTGACATCAATGTCTGTAAGGGTCCTGGTATTAGAAAAAACGGGTTACTTCAATTCCAACTGTTCTGGGCGCTCCATAGGCTGTCATGGAGAATCCAAATAAGTCACTTACATCGAGTCTGTAAGTAGCGTAATCCACATCACCTATATTTCTAACAAATGCTGCTAGGCGCCATTTTTCACTGGCAGTTTCGTAGCTAACTCTTGCATTGGGGATGATGTAATCATCCAGTTACGCTGAGAGTTACGCCAGGAGCGTCAGGCAATTCTTGGCCGTTAACAATGCGACCGCTGGCTAGCGGTTATGTCATCCACGGAGGTGTCGAGCAAACTCAGGCCGTCTCAAAACGGCGATGAGGCCTTCGTTATGATCCTCAAAGTTTGCCTGAGCAACGCCTCGAATTGTGATGGTTGTTGCTATGCCACTTAGGCCTGCATCCTCAACCACAAGCCCTTGTGTAAGCAGCTGAAGATCTTCCATTTTGCTTATCTTGTTTGCCTCTAATTGATCTCCGGAAAAAGCGCTGATAGAAATTGGAACGGTAGAGATATCTTGCTCACGTTTTTGTGCAGTAACAAGAATTTCTTCCAATAAGAAACCGGTGGTGGCGGCCACTGATGCAGGTACACACATGGGCCCAAGCATTACTAATACTGGAGTCTCCGCTTTGATTAGCTATTTTCTATTTGCGAAAGACTCTGCAGTAACACAAAGTATTTCCCACATCATTGTTGCCGCGACAAGCGCAGTATTTCCACTGAGATCAAAGGGTGGTGATACCTCAACGACATCACCACCGACTAAATTAATCCCCCTCATTCCCCTAACTATCTGTTGTGCTTCGCGGGGTGTTAGTCCACCAATTTCTGGTGTTCCAGTACCGGGGGTAAAAGCCGGATCGACTCCGTCCACATCAAACGATAGATAAGTAGGACCATCACCCACAATATTGCGAGCTTCTTCGACTACATTTTTGATCCCCATCTCGTAAAATTCTTCAATATGAATAACGCGCATACCGCTATCGAGGGAGAAGTCCCAATGGGGCTCGGCGCGACCACGAATACCGATTTGTACCGTACGTTCGGGATCTAAAACACCTGCCAAAACTGCGTTACGAAAGGGACCACCATGGTGAAATTTGGAGCCATTTATCTGGCCTCCAGTATCACAATGGGCATCAATGTGAACCAACCCAACTGGCTGCTCTCGACCAATAGCTTTTAGAATGGGATAAGTAATGGAATGATCGCCACCTGCTGAAATAGGTATTACTCCAGCATCGACAATCTTATGGTAATAAGCTTCAATCTCTTCAATACCTTTGTCCAAGCTGTATACACTTGCAAAATTCACATCACCAAAATCAGCATAGCGGCATAATTGTGAAGGGATAATTCTGCTCTCATGATGCATGGGCCCATTGCACATGGAGGACATTTCACGAATTTGCCGAGGTCCAAACCGAGCGCCTGGTCGATTGGTAACACCAAGGTCAAATGGCACACCCATTAAGGCTATATCGAGCTTAGATAGGTCTCTATCTCTAGGCGCATCCAGCAGTGTTATATCCCCGGAATAGGGCTTATCACTGATATCGCTTGGCCCATCACCAAGAGACTGATAATACTTGTTTACTCGCTCATCATTAAAATCAATTTTTTCCGCGAGAGCCTTTAGTTTCTTGAGTTTTTCGGAATCCACAATAACCATCCCTTTTATCGTTAACCGCTTATTACAGCTTTATTGATTGCTCTACTCTTCGTCTTTGTATCAATAATAGGCAATGAAGATTGACCAGCCATTTCTGAGATGTTGAGTTCAAAGAAACAGGAGGAAAAAGATTATTACTATTTTATAGATAAATAAATATTAAGTTTCTTAATCATGTTTAAAATTTTCTTATGTATTTTTAGCCCAGAGAATGTGAAAAATCTAACTAGCGCTATGGAATTCTGCGAATGAGCCGCAACCTCCAACTCTTAAGCTTGTTGCAGTCTGCGTACCGCCGGTTCAGTCTCGCGCGCGGATTACGATGAACATGAATATGACCGTACTGATTACGCAGCAGCCAATCGACATTGCAATCACTCCGCTGTAGTCATTTCCCTCACCGATTAGTGAGCTGGCCACCCCCGGGCCAATTGCAGCACCGAGGCCCTGGGCTGCCGTCATCAACACCAGGAAACGGCCTTTGATATCCATCTCGGCAATCACTCCCATCTGATAGGACACCCCCAGTACGAACAGCCCCTGGAATACCCCCACACAAACGAAAAAGGTGGTCGTAGTGAAAGAGCCGATTACCGACCACAACACCAGTGATTGGCCCACCACCACCGCCAGCAGGGGCAGGGCTCGGCCAAACCGGTCGCTCAACACAGCAGCGAGTATGCCACCACCAATCGCTGCAATTTGAGCGACTCCCAGGGCAACCCCGATATCTGTTGCCGGAATCCCCGCGGACTGGCCAATGCGTTCACTAAAGGCCCAGAAGCCGAAGATATTGAAGAAGAAAATAAAACTCGCAATCAATCCCAGCCAGATCAAAAACGCGTGGGAAGCGGGTGGTTCGACGCTATCGCCGTGCTCGACTCGCAACTCCCCTTGGGAAGGAAAGCGGAAAAGAGTTGGCATCATTGCCAGGGACACCCCAGCGAGCATGTAGAAAAGACCATTCACACCAAATTCCTGGACCAGGTAGGGAGCAGATATAAACGCGGCAAACATCAGAGTGCTCTGCATTACTTGAGCCACACCGAAGGCGCGATCCGGTTCCCTGTTGTCTCCCAGCGCAACCACGGCGGCTGCAAACAGTGAGCCCCCAGTCAAACCCGCCGTCAGGCGTGCGATTAGCAGGGGGGTAAGCTCACTCATCTGAGTACTCCCCAGATTCACGAGGGCATTGAGGAGAAAGCCGTAGAACAAAGCACTGCTCCAGGAGATGCGGCGTACCCAAAGGGTCGCCAGCAGTGAGGCGATGACGAAACCTATACCTTCCGCAGAAGCCACGGAGGCCGCCGCCTGCTCACTGAAACCGTATCCGTCGACTACCGCACCGACAATCATTGGGGCAAGGATCAGACCCGCCGCACCCAGAGCATACACAATGGAAATAATCAGCAGTGTAGAAAAACCATGGTGGAAGTTGATCGTCGGGAGTTTCATTACGCCGTGCCCTGTCTTATTCTTGTTGTGCTCACTTGGCGGTCAATTACCCTAGAACTGCCGGGACTCAGTCTCCCGCCCACCTTTGCTTGGTTTCCTGGCTACCGGCTTCGCCTCCGGCGTGCTGATAGTGCGCGCCAAGGAATTCATCTACCGGAAGCGTCCACGAAAGTTGACGAGCCATTTTTGAGATACTGCGCTCAAAGAAACAGCGGAAAATAGATTATTCCAATTTTTCACATAAATATACTTTATGTTTGTTAACTACATTTTAGTTTTTTTTACGTAGATTAATTGGAGATTACGTGGGAGATTTAACTACCGCCATCAAATTATCAGGCTGTATCAAACTTCAGGCGATTCTCTCAATTCCAGTAAGTTTCTTTGACAGTACCCGCGCAGGACTTTCTCAAAGACAACACGGTTCTAACTGTTGCTGTATGTGGCTGGTGTCAAAGCGGCCTTCTAGATCATTCAAATTCCCAGCCGCGCTAGCGTATTGATTTGGGGTATTGTTATTAATTACTGAAAACAATAACCTTATTAAATATACTTAAATAAATCTTATGTATGAGAGACTGATATATGAAACTAAGACTTACTGATGCATCTATCAGACAGCTTAATGTCTTTAAATGCGTAGTCGAAAATAGTGGCTTTGGAGCAGCTCAGGCCAGCTTGAACACGAGCGCGGCTGCAATAAGCATTCAGATGAAAGAGCTGGAAGATCAATTGGGGTTTAAGCTCTGCGAACGGGGCAGAAAGGGATTCAAACTCACCGATCATGGAAAAGCCGTTTATGAAGCCACTAAAAAGCTCACCCGTTCATTTGACAATTTCAACCAAGAAATCGCCACCATAAGCGATAGTCTTTCCGGAAGCATACGTATTGGCCTACAAGATAACCTTTCTACCTGCGAGACTTTTATGTTTTCTGAGGCCATAACAAAATTTAACCAGAAAAAAAATAATGTCGAATTTTGCATAGAAGAAGTCCCCTCCAGCGAGCAGGAAATACGCACACTGGAAGGTAGATATAATCTATCAATAGGCGTATTTAGTCAGCGTATTCCGGGTTTGTCATACCAATATTTATTTGATGACCCTATCACAATGTACTGCGGTAAAGGTCACCCTTTATTCGATACACCAGAATCCAAAATTAAGATCAAAGATCTTCAAAAAGAAAGTCATGTTGGCACACACCCTCTTTTAGACATGATTGGGGGAAAAAAATTCTTCTCTCAGGAACCGGACGCACTGGCAGAGAGCATGGATGCAGTTTGTCTACTCTTGCTTTCAGGCAATTATGTGGGCTTATTGCCGGACGCCATGGCCTCATACTGGGTGGAACGCGGACAGATGAAGGCTTTATTACCGAGGAAGACAGGAGACACGGTAAAGTTTCATATGATTACGAAACGAGGAGCTTCCCTACCCTATGCTGTGAAGGAGTTTATTCAAGATTTATTGGACTGCCATGAAACGGTACTGACTAGTTGACTCTCCTGGATCAGCGCAAACCGCAACGGCGAGAAGGTCCGCGATGTTTATAATTGCCCACACTTCGGCCTGCATAAGAATAAAAAAACCTGCCAGGCCGAATAGTACTAGCTTATTTTCGCCCTAACCAATGGGATAGAGCGCTACGCGTGTTGGAGGACTGTGAAATATAGTCCCCTGAGGTGGTTTAAGTTAGGGAAGGCCACACCTGGATGAATTGTGGACGTATATCAGTAACAATCGATTGATGACTCCCAACGATGGTGAAAAGTATCGTTACGGTGAAACCATCACCACCGCATTCGTCGAGTCGACCGTCAACGAGGTAATCGCCAACCGGATGGTCAAAAGGCCGCAGATGCAATGGTCACCCGTGAGCGCACACCATCTTTTGCAAACCAGGACGGCTGTGCTGAATGACGAACTCAGAGCGACCTTTGAGCGCTGGCACCCTGAGATGAGCTATGGCGCAGCTGACACAAACTACGAAGAACCACTTCCAATGGCAGCCTGATTTCAAGTGGCCTTGCCCCAAGGCAATTGGTGCTCTCCTATTTCGCCATAGATCAAAAATATCTTGGTTTAAATCTGGACAGTCAAAATCTGACTGGGGGCACCATAGCCTCGATCAGACGCGGCCCCCTACACGACATAGCTGCCGCGAATTCCAGGTTGAACTCTTCAGCTGAAACAACCCGGACGGCCATAACACCCATACCTTCCGCAATGGCGGCAAAATTCATAACGGGACTGCCAATATCGAGCAAAGCAGATGCAATTGGACCAGGTGAGCCACCCTGAGCACCGGTACGCGCAAATTCCAGTTCAAGAATATTGTATTTATGGTTGTTGAAGATCACCACGGTAATATCCAGATTTTCCCGGGCCATGGTCCACAGTGCCTGAAGGGTATACATAGCGCTGCCGTCGCCCTCCAAGCAAACTACCTTGCGGTCAGGACATGCGATCGATGCCCCAACAGCACAAGGAAGCCCGAAACCAATTGAGCCTCCGGTCAGGCTAAGCCAGTCATGCGGCGCGGCCATGCACGTTGTCGGGTAACAGACAAGGCTGGTGGTCGCACCTTCGTCCACTACCACCGCGTTCTCCGGCAGAAAATGTGCGATGGTTAGTGCCAGGGAATGGGCCGTAAGATCCCCCGAGGGTAATTCGGGTAAGGCGTGGGGATAACACTGTGGTACTGCTGATTCACCGCCAAGTGCTGCCAGCAGTTCCTGGACACAAACAAGCAGATCATCGTCTGGCGACGCCAACGACAAGATATTGCAGTGACCAGCAGAAACCACACTCGGCACATTTGGGTAAGCAAAGAAAGATACTGGTGATTGCGCTCCGATCAAAATCAGGTTTTCCACATCCTGCATAAATTCGATGGCTTGCTCTGCCAGATAGGGTAGCTTTTCCAGTCTGGCACTGCTGGCACCGCGCCTAATTCTGGTGGGAAAAGTTTCTACGCAGATTCTGCCGCCACACTTCACTCCCAGGCTGCTCAGCGCCCAACCCAATTCCAGACTGATGTCTCCCCCAACCAGTATCATCGCGGGCTTGTCCGATCGGAGCATGGAGGCAGCGGATTCAATTTTCTCCCCCGAGACCCGCGCCAGTGGTGGAATTTCCGCAGCAGGGCCGACCCCAGTCTGGTTATCGCCCCAGGATACATCAGCAGGCAGTACGAGAGTTGCAATGCACTTTCGGCCCGCAGCTTCAACAGCTCGAACGCCGTCCGCAGCGATTTCTTCAGCTGCTGTCGATGTATAAACCCAATCTGAGACGGGTCTAGCGATACCCTCAATATCCGATGTCAACGGGGCATCATATTGCAGATGATAGGTGGCATGGTCACCCACAATATTGATCATCGGTACGTGGCCCTTTTTAGCGTTGTGAATGTTGGCCAGCGCGTTACTCAGGCCTGGTCCCAGGTGGAGCAAAGTGACAGCTGGTTTCCGTGCCATTCGTGCATATCCATCTGCGGCACCGCTAACTACACCTTCAAATAATCCAAGGACACAACGCATGCCCTTGACCTCGTCCAGAGCGGCGACAAAGTGCATCTCGGAAGTTCCGGGGTTGGCGAAACAGACATCGATCCCACAGTTCACTAACGTTTTAATTAAACTTTCTGCTCCGTTCACTGCTTTCTCCTTTGTAATATCGGGTAACGTTGCCTGAATCGTGAACTAGAAAATGACGTCGATACAGCGTCATTGCCGCAGGTCTCAGACAACTAGTCACGGACTTACTTTTACGCTACACAGATCATCACTTTACCGTTAGCCTGTCCGCCTTCCAGGTACCGATGCGCCTCAGTGATTGATTCCAGGTCAAATTCAGCGTCTATACTGGCCACAATTTTGCCCTCTTCCAAGTAGCCCATAACAGTTGCCAGGGCCTCTGCGTTGATCTGGAATAATGACCAGCCGTAGCGAACGCCCTTTATTTTGCAGCGTATTTTTTTCCTGACAAAAGTCGAGGCAGAAACAAGCAGACCGCGTGGTATACCCTTGTCGGTAATATTCATTATCAGCGGGGTTACGATGCTGGTATAAAATCCACCACGCTTGATGATGCTCAGGGAACGCTCTTCATACTCAAATCCAACCGTATCGAATACGCCGTCGACATCACCGGCGGCCTCTTCAAACCTTTGCGCTTTATAATCTATCGCGAGATCGGCGCCCAAGGACCTGACCTTTTCGAAATTAGTCGCACTGCAAGTGGTAATCACCGTTGCACCCCAGAGCTTTAGTAACTGGATGGCAAAGCTACCCACTCCACCGGCGCCCGCATGGACGAGAATCCGCTGGCCCTGACAATTTCCCGGTTCAATCCCAGCCACATTCACCAGCGCGCGCCAGGTCGTCAGCGCTACATAGGACAAGCTGGCCGCGTCGCGAAGTTCAACAGTGGCGGGCACCAGCGCCGCCGCCGTGTTCGATACACAGCAGTACTGGGCACAACTACCTTGATCCTCTGGGCCCACTGCAAATACAATGACATCGCCTATGCTGAATCCGTCAACCGCCGCACCGACCTCAATCACTTCACCAACACCGTCACGACCCAGCACCAGCGGCCAGAGCACCTCGCGTTTGCGTTCCATAATCTGTCGGCCGTAGCCGCCGCGCATGTGAAGGTCAATGGGGTTTAGCGAGGCGTAAGAAACCTTCACCAGAAGATCGCCTTTACGCAAAATCGGTGCAGGCAAACTATCGTCCACTAACAATACATCAGCGGCGCCATAGGTCTTTTGATATGCGGCTTTCATAGTTAATCACTGCTTCTCTGTTAGTCTATTAATGAAATCAATTTCTTCCGAAAAACCGGTTTAACCGTCCCAGAAGAATTCAAAGCCGGGAAGATGTTGGCCCGTGTCCTGGCCAACTTCTGCGCTAATCAATGTATTGAGCTTGTCATTCAGCGCCGCAATGAGCGCCCTGTGTTGTTGGGGGTTTTCTGCAAGATTATCGTTTTCCTCAGGATCTTCCAGTATGTCGTAAAGTTCCAGATCATTACGTTGCAGCAGCTCATCGTAATCTTCAGGCATATGATGGTCTATCACCGCAAAGTAGCGTGCGAACTTATAACGGCTGGTAACAATACCGCGCATCTGACTGCGAAGTTCAAAACGGGGGAATTGAAATTCGTTGACGACAGCCTTCCACTTTGCCTTTGCGCCCGACGCAGTTGCTAGCGCAAGAAAGCCCCGGGTAAACTCCGCATCTGCAGTTGCCAGTCCGGTCCACTGTATCAGTGCGCCAGTGTCAGAACGCGGTCCGGGTTTTTTCGGATCTCTCAGGGCCGGTGAAAAATCGTGACCGACAAGGTGTGGGTATTTGCTTGCCAGCGCGACGGAATTTGGCGCCGTTAAGGCGATAGTGGTCGGAACAATGTCGAGTAATGATACCAAGGCGTCTGACTCACCACCTCCTTCAATCCCTGGATAGCAGATGCACAATGGCACTTTGCAGGCTTCGCGATACATTACTCCGCCCTTACCACGGTGACCGTGAACACCGGCCATTTCACCGTGATCCGAAGTAAAGATCACCAAGGTATTGTCCCACTGGCCGCTTTCTTCTAGGGCGTCCAGCACTGTACCAATATGCGTGTCCACATCGACTAGGCAGTTAAAGTAGTAGTTGCGATAGCGCTGCCACGCCTGATTGTCATCCCAGGGAATTTCACCCATTAGGTATTCATAGCCGCGAGCCAGTTGTTCATGTGCACTGAGCGCCTTGCGCGTCCGGGGCCCAAAATTCTGTGGCAGGGGCTGCTGCCAATTTGTGGCGTAGCCGGCTAGGTCGGGCGCGCCATTCAGCGAGAGCTGCTGGCTGTAGGTGGTGCGCGGCTGACGCTCGCTCGCCTTGAAAAACATAATGTCGTGGGGGTTGACCAGATTGACAGAGGTAAACCAGGGCAGCTGTGAGCCAGCGTTGGCACGGATAAAGTCGCTGGACGATTTGGCCGACTGCGCATCGAAATAAGCACCGCCCCAGGTGCCGTCGCGTTCACCACGCTGATCGCTGTTATCGAAACCGTACTGCCGGAATAACTCTGCCATGACCGCAGACCCCGGCTGATCGTCGTCGTGTTGATAGAGCAGAGTATCGCCTACCGCGCCCATCTTCAGGTCGGAGGAGGTCAGGTGCCATTTGCCAAAGTAACTGGTGGTGTAGCCCTGATCCCGCATAATAGTGCCTAACGTGGGCAGCTGCGGGTCAAGCCCGTCGATATAGGGCAAAGGCGTATTATCCCACACCCCGTTGTTTTGCCCGGTTGCACCACTGTAAAGAGAGGCACGACTCACCGAACAAATGGCGCTGTTAACGTAGGCGTTGTTGAAATAAACACCACGCTGCTTCAACCGGTCACGATTGGGTAAGGGTAATATCGAAGGCAGTAACTTCCAACTCTGCTCCTGATCGGTAACGATCAGCAGTACATTGGGGCGAGTCGACGTTTTGCCGCCTTTGCCAAGCTCACTTCCAGCACTCAACGCTCCCGGTGGCAGGGCAGTACCCAGCGCCAGTGCGGCGGTAGCCTGAACAAAGGAGCGTCGCTTAAGATTCGCCATGTAACATTTCCTAAAATTCCGCTTCTGTGAGGCTCATCGGGATGCTGCAGCCGGCATTAAATCGCGTTACCAGCAAATCGGCTTCCGGCAGGCAGAATGAGAAAAAAAAGGTCGCTGTTTTTAGTTTGCCACTGACGAAATCATCGCCCTGACTGGTTTTCCCTGCGCTGTCTGCCATACGCATCCACATATAGGCAAGCGCCCACAGGCCGAACAGATGGCAGACTGGCGTGGCAACCGCGCCCACCAAATCTGGGGCATCTTTCGCTCGGCTAACCAGTGCCGAGTTTACCGATTCGACCTTAGCTGTGAGTTGCAACAACTCCTCCCGATAGGCCGCAGCAGGAGAAGTATCGGGCAGCGCCTCGACAAAATTGCGAACTTCCCCGGCAAGCAGTTCTGCCAATTTTCCATCGGAACCTACAATCTTGCGTTTGGTAAGGTCAGTCGCGATCACCCCGTTTGCACCCTCATACAGTCGTGCAATTCGACAGTCGCGCACCACCTGCTCCATTCCATACTCGCGTATAAATCCGTGACCACCATACAACTGCTGCCCTTCGCCAGCGTAGTGGTAACCCCTGTCCGACAGATACACTTTTACCACCGGCGTCAGCAAGTCACATAAGCCCTGCGCCCGCTGTTTGGCCGCAGAATCTGCACTGAACTTGCAGGTATCAAGCTGCATGGCGGTGTAGTAGCAAAGTGCGCGTCCACCCTCGGTGAAGGCCTTCATTTCAAGTAGCGTGCGACGCACATCACCAAATACCAGTATCGGATCAGCAACTTGTTCCGGATCCCTCGCGCCACTCGGTGCCCTGCCCTGGCGGCGCTCCTTGGCATAAGCCAGTGCACCCTGATAGGAGGCGATACCGGCACCCAGACCCTGTAATCCACACACCAGGCGCTCATAGTTCATCATGGTGAACATAGAGGCCAACCCACTATTAGGCGTATTGATCAACCAGCCTATAGCGCCATCAAAATTCATAACACAGGTAGCATTAGCCTTCATGCCCATCTTTTTTTCTATTGAACCAACGTTTACCGCATTGCGTTCGCCGGGTGATCCATCCGTATTGGGGAGAATTTTTGGCACCAGAAACAGTGAAATACCGCGGCTCCCCGCTGGCGCATCAGGGAGTTTTGCCAACACCAGATGACAGTGGTTTTCTGCCATATCGTGATCACCACCGGAGATGAAAATCTTGGAACCGGTAATACGATAAGTACCGTCGGCCAGCGCTTTCGCCCTCGTTTTTATTAAGCCCAAATCGGTACCACTTTGTGCTTCCGTCATACACATGGTGCCCACCCATTTACCTTGCGCCAGCGGTGGCAGGTAGGTGTTCTTGATGTATTCACTGCCGTGTTCGGTCAGCAGAACAATGGTGCCCGCTGTGAGAAAATGGTACAGCGCAAAGGACGGATTAACCGTCATCAGCATTTCTTCGGCACCCAGGCTCAGGGTTTTCGGAAAACCCTGTCCGCCGTAATCTGCAGAGGCCGGCATGCCCTGCCAACCATTGGCGCCGTACTGCCTATAGGCGTCTGCCCAGCCCTTCGGGGTCTTGACGCCATCGTCATCAAGGCTGCAGCCCTCTTCATCGCCCGTGCGATTCAATGGCAGTAGCGTATCGGTGACGAAGCGGGCTGCCTCATCGTAAATAACCAGCGCATCGTCTACCGTAAATTGCTCAGTGCCGGCCATTCCTGCCCAGAAGGATTCCATATCAAAAACGTCTCGCAACAGAAATTCAAAATCCTGCGTGGGTGCTTTATAAGGCAGCATACGACCTCCTGCCTACGCGCAATCGATCCAGTCCAGTAAAATCCATTAAACATCCTCTGTGTTGCTTCTAATAATAATGCCAGCTTAAGACCGTCCTAGCAGACTAAGAAAACTGACCTATTCAGACTCGCTCGATGATGGTCGCAATACCCTGCCCGATACCAATGCACAAGGAGACCAGTGCATAGCGACCTCCTGTTGCTTCCAGCTGACGCATCGCTGTAAGTGCAAGGCGCGCACCAGAAGCTCCGAGCGGATGCCCAAGGGCGATAGCGCCTCCGTTGGGATTGATCCGGGGATCATCTTCGCGCAACTGCAACTGCTTCATACAACCGAGCACCTGCGCGGCAAATGCCTCGTTAATCTCGATGACATCCATATCATCCAAGGTAAGACCCGTGCGTTGCAGTACTTTCCTGATCGCTCCAACCGGGCCCAGGCCCATCACCCTCGGTGGCACTCCCGCTACCGCGCCGGCCAGCACCCTCGCTCTGGGTTTCAAACCATATTTATTTGCGGCCCACTCGCTACCAATAAGTAGCGCAGCAGCTCCGTCATTGATGCCGGATGCATTTCCCGCGGTAGTCACTCCGCCGACATACAGCGGTTTTAAATTGGCAAGCGATTCTGCGAACACATCGGGACGCGGGTGCTCATCAGACGCGACGGAGATTGACTGTTCTCCCCGGCGCTTTGACGGCACCGCGATCGGCAAAATTTCCTTATCGAAAAATCCCCGCTGCCGGGCTGCCTCGCACAGTTGCTGGGAGCGCAGTGCGAAGGCATCGCATGCCTCACGGGGAATATCCAGTTCGATGGCCACGTTCTCGGCGGTCTCGGCCATACTGTCACTCCCGTGCTGCTGTAGGAGTCCCGGATGCGGAAACCGCCAGCCCATCACGGAATCCGCCAGCTGTTGATTTCCCGCGAAGGCGGTCTCCGCCCTTGACAGGACTAGCGGCGCGCGACTCATGCTTTCAGCCCCGCCCACCAGCAGTAAATCGGCCTCCCCGGCCCGTATTGTCGTACTGCCAATGAGCAGCGCCTCCAGGCCACTGCCGCAGAGTCGATTGACCGTCATCCCGCACACCGATTGCGCCAATCCGGCGATCAAGGCTGCGTTACGCGCCAGGTTTCTGGAATCTTCTCCTGCCTGATTGGTATTGCCCAGTATCACGTCCTCTATCGCATCATCAGGCAATGGGTTGCTCTGAACCATGGCACGCAACGGGGCAGCGGCCAGATCATCACCACGGACACTCGCAAGCGCACCTCCCTTCTTGCCGAAAGCTGTGCGAATACCATCGAAGATCCAGACATCTTCTTTCATGCGCTATAGGCCTCCTCGCCAACCCAGTCTCCACGAGCCGCTGCCGAATCCAAGCCTGGCGACATACTCCACCAACGGGGGCGACTCTGAGCGAAGCTGGCGACCTTCTTCCTGATCGTGTCGAGCCCCACTGTTTTTGCGTATTGCATGGGGCCGCCACGCCAGCGGGGAAATCCATAACCGTTGACATAGACGACGTCTATATCACTGGCGCGCTGGGCGATCCCCTCATTCAGAATACGCGCGCCCTCCAGCACCAGCGCATAGATACTTCGCTCAACGATCTCCTCGTCACTTATATTCCTGCGGGTAACACCTAACTCATTCCTCACCGCGTTGATAATCTCCAGTGCCAGCGGATTTTCACTGTGTTCACTGCCGCCATAAAGGTAAAAGCCGGCAGCGGTTTTACGCCCCTTTTGGTTGTTTTCCACCAGGCGGTCGTGTACCCGGAAAGCATCTGCCTCGTAGCGCACGGGATCCAGGGTTCGGCGCATCGCATAGCCGATATCCAGGCCTGACATATCCGCCACAGCACAGGGGCCCATTGCCATACCCCAGTTGGTGAGTGTCTGGTCAATTTGCCGCGGGGTAGCACCGGCGACCAATAGCAGGCCTACCTCGCGCTGATAACACTGGTACATGCGATTGGCGATGAAGCCATGACAGACTCCCGACATAACACCGACCTTGCCCAGGCGTTTGGCAAACTTAAACGCGGTGGCGATAACCTCCGGCGCCGTGTCCGCAGCGCGCACTATTTCCAATAGCTTCATCACGTTGGCCGGGGCAAAAAAGTGCAATCCAACTACGCGGTCCGGCCTGCCACTGGCCACGGCAAGTTCGTCCAGATTCAGGTAAGAGGTATTTGAGGCCAGGATGGCATCGCGCCGTGTGATAAGAGCAAGCTCTTTCAGCAATTCCACTTTGGTGCTCATATCTTCGAACACAGCCTCTATTACGAGGTCGGCATCAGCCAGCGTTGAGAGATGTGATGCGCTACAAAATGCCGCCTGCCTGGAATCACGATCCTCGGCTGCCAATTTCCCGCGTGCAACCAATTCATCCAGTGATGTTTTTATACGCTGCTGGACTGCGGCTGCGGCATCCATCGTCTGTTCTACCAGGATCACCTGGTAGCCCGCAGCCAGGGCTGCTAGCGCAATCCCGCAACCCATAGTGCCACCGCCCACCACGCCCACCTGTTGAATCGATCGAGGCTGTGCGACATCGGTCACACCGGGAACCCGGGTACACGCGCGTTCGGCGAAAAAGATGTGTCTCATGGATATCGCCTGGTCCGATGTGCGCAAGACGTCGAACTCACGACGCTCCAGGGCCATGGCTTCGGGAAAAGGCATATCCAGGGTAGCTTCAATCACATCGATCGCTGTGGTAGGCGCCTGCTGTCCGCGCGACCATCGCGCAACTTGTTGACGCGCGCCGGCTAGCAGACTTTGAACATCGTCAGGCTTTGGCATCGGACGAGCCGAGAGGCGGCGCTGCCCGACATCTTCTGCTGCCACCTCGCTCGCAAAGAGGAGGGCCTCCTCCAATAGATCTCGCCCCGCAAGGCGATCAACCATGCCAAGCTCCAATGCCCGGGCCGCTGCAACCGCCTTGCCCGTCGTAATAATGTCGATTGCAGGCGCCAAGCCGATAAGCCGCGGTAAGCGCTGCGTGCCCCCGGCGCCCGGAATGATCCCCAGCGTGACCTCGGGCAAACCCACCCGGGCCGAGGCCGACAGTATGCGGTAGTGACAAGCCAGAGCGAGTTCGAAGCCACCGCCGAAGGCCTGGCCGTGGATAGCAGCAATCAGTGGTTTATCGCAGGCCTCCAGTGCCAAAGCTACAGCGGGCACCAGGGGAGGACGAATTGGCAAACCAAACTCGCGCACATCCGAACCCGCAGGAAACGTTTTGCCACGTCCGATAATAATTCCGACTGTTAGAGTATTGTCCTGCGTCAGTTGCTTGATGGCCTCGACCAGTCCGGAACGAATACCGTGATCGATCGCGTTCACCGGGGGGTTTTCTATCCACAATACCCCTATAGATTCACGTCGCTCAAAACTCACTCGCCCCATCGCGATAACCTCAGTGTGTCCAGCCGCCAGGCCTGTATTCCAGCTCAGGCACCGCTTAAAACCTTCACCACATTTTCTGCTGTCACCGTTGAAGAAGCCGGATTCTGTCCTGTGACCAGATTTCCATCGACCACAGAGTACGGCCGGAAACGCGGGCCACTTTCATAGTCACCCAGCGCCGACAAGCTGTCCTGTAACATAAATGGAACAGTGCTATCCAGTCCCGTCATGACCTCCTCTTCGTTGGAGAATCCCGTCAGTTTTTTCCCGGCTAAAATCGAGCTGCCAGTGACATCCTTTGCGCTGAGCAGGCCCGCGGGGCCATGGCACACCGCTGAAATCACTTTGCCAGCGGAGTTAAACTCCCCAAGCAGGGTGGCCAGTGCCGCACTTTCCGGGAGATCCCACATGGCACCATGACCTCCGGCCAGGAAGATCCCGTCATACCCGGTGGCGTCGACGTCGCTGATAACGGTGGTCGTTGCCAGACGATCCAGGCCAGCACTGTCGGCAAGAAATCGCCTGACGGTCGCGGCACGTTTTTCTTCAGCCGGGAGGCTTCCCGGGTCGTGGTCCGGTTTGCCGCCCTTCACCGACGCCAGCTCAACGTCAAAGCCCGCGTCTTGAAAAATATAGTATGGGTCAGTGAGCTCCTCATAATAAAAGCCCGTGAGTTTGCCTGAATCACCGAGCTCGGTGTGTGAGGTCAATACAATCAAAATTTTGCCGTTGCTCATAAACTGCTCTCCTTATTTTCTTGGCGGCAGGCCGCGAACCATGGACAGGAAATCGAGGGAAGTTCCGGCACGGCGAAATTCCGATAGTGCCTGGTATTCGGGATCGGCGTACCAGGCACGCGCTTTTTCTTCGGAGGGAAACTGGAAGATGATCATCCTGCCCTCCCGGGGAGTCTCTCCCTCAAAGCTGTCGGGGTTGTCGTCATAAGTGATGAACTGACCTCCGTACTTCTTCAACATCGGGAAGAAACCCTTCTCATACTTGCCATAACTCTCGGGGTCAGTGACTTTAAGGTTGACCACCATATAAACCGGTACGTCTGACATCGCTTAATGCTCCTGGGTTAACTTTTAAATGGTCTCAAGCCAGGATGCTACTGCCTGGCCGATTTCGTCGGGAGAATCCTCCTGGATAAAGTGGAGGCCTTTTACAGTGACTTCTGTTTGATTAGGCCAGCCGCGGCAGAATTCGCGCTGGCGCCCGATCAGCACAGTACCGGGCTCCGCATTGATAAAGAGTTTGGGAACAGTGGCATCCTCAGCCAGCCACTGGCCATAGTTACGCATAAGTTCCGCGACATCGGCGGGGCTACCCTCGATAGGAATCGCGCGCGGCCAGTTCAGGGTGGGCTGACGATCTTCGTTGTTGATAAACGGACGCCGATATTCGTTCATCTCCTCATCGCCCAATTTGCGCAACACCGCACTGGGCAAAACGCCTTCAATAAACATATTGCGATTTAACACCATGTCTTCGCCTTTTTCGGAGCGGAAGCCTTTGAATATCCCCCGCGCGCTTTCCGCCCAGTCATCCCATTCGATAGGCATGACCAAGGCTTCCATGTAAGCGATGCCTTTCAGCGCTGCGCGGTGCTGACTGGCCCAGTGAAAGCCCAGACCACTGCCCCAGTCGTGAATCACCAGTGTGACGTTTTCAGTCGCGCCTACGGCTTCAAGAAACGCACTCAGATACTCGTAGTGCACCTGGAAGCTGTAACGCTCAGGGCCATCACTGGCCGGCAGTTTTTCAGAATCGCCCATGCCGATGAGATCCGGGGCCAATATCCTGCCGAGGCCGTCAACATGAGGCATAACGTTTCGCCACAGGTAACTTGAGGTTGGATTGCCGTGCAGGAATACAATCGGATCTCCTTCGCCCTCGTCTACATACGCCATTTTTTTGCCGTTGACCTCAACGGTTTTTTTGCTGTAGTTCATTGTCGATGAAATCATGGTAGTTCTCTTTTTTGAAGATCAATGAGTTGCGGCCTTACGAGTTATCAGCCGCGCCCTTTAGAACTGGTAAGAAAGTGAAATTTCAAGCTGTCGCGGTGGAATCAGCACAGCAAAATGCGCACCGGGCTGCAGCGGTACATCCGCACCACCGGTCAGTACTTCTTGGTCGGTGAGATTGCGACCAATAAGTGCCAACTGCCAAGCCTGGTCTGCCGAAGCAAGAATGATTCTGGCATTTAGTAAGGCATAGCTGTCCTGCTCTTCAGCGGCGTCCAGGTCGATATTTACGAAGTAGCTATCGGACAGCAACACATCGGCGGCGAAGGTCAGCCGGGCCTCAAGTGCTGGCAAAGGCACCGCGTAGTTTATGCCCAGATTGGCTGACCAGGCCGGGGCGCGTAGCAAATCCTCGCCACCCAAATCCGCGCCTGATATGGCACACTCCGGATTAGTGGCCTGCGCCAACGCGGTACACGGGGCATTTGGAAATTCGTCGTATTGTGCATCCAACAGCGCGAAGGAGGCGTCCAGCCGCAGATTTTCCATCATCAACCAGCTGAAATCGGCTTCAATACCTTGCACCGTGGCCTCGGCAGCATTGCCGACAACGAAGCTGGTGCCATTAAAATTGCTGACCTGCAGGTCATCAAATTCCGTGCGAAACACAGTGAAGTTTAGACTGGCTGCCCCGTCTAACAGCCGCGCTTTAAATCCTGCTTCAACACCCCCGGCTGTTTCACCTTCGTATTCCAGATTATCCGGTGAGGTAGCCGAGGGGTTAAAGCCACCGGATTTCACGCCCTCCGTATACGATGCGTAAAGCAGCACATCGTCATTGAAATCATACTCGACGGCCAGGCTGGGCAATACGTCCTCCTCGCTACGGCTGGTGGCCACCCAATAGGGTGTAATTGGCAGGGCGGCCGAGAGCGGGATCGGACCTGAGTCTACATCTCGTAGAAAATTGTCGGCGTCTTTGTCCTCTTTCGAATAGCGCAGCCCGCCGATGAACCGCAGATTATCGGCAATACTCCAGGTCAGCTGGCCAAATGCCGAGAACGTATCGCTCTCCTGCTCCAGGCTTTGCGTTCGGGTGGTCAAAAGAGGTAGACCCAGGGGCCGAGGCAGTATTCCCTCAGCAACCAGAGGCAGGGTCGCGTTTAGCAGGGAAAACGCGTCGGCTGTCAGGACGGAGCTGGTTTCGTAGTCTGCGGTGAAATAATACAGGCCCGCGATGTAATCAACCTTGCCACCAGCCGGGGAAGTCAGGCGTAATTCGTGATTCCATTGTTCATAATTTTCACGGCCATCCTGCACCAGAAGCGGATAAGGGGCAAAATCAGAATCGTCTGTGCTGCTCACTTCCAGGTCGGAGTAACCGATGACATAGGTCAGGGTCGCCTCCCCCAGCTGCAGGTTAAACGTTCCGGCTGTTATCAAAGATTGGTTATCCAGTTCCGAGTCTTCATTCGAGGACACCTTAAAGTTCAGCGAGTCATCGGCTCGCGGATCAAATAACTGAAATGCCTGCAGCGCACTGAGAGTGCCTCCCAGGTTGATGGGCGAGGGTGCCAGAGGCGAGGCATCGCTGTGCAACTCCCCATTATTCTGCGTGAGTTGAGTCTCCGCCCATTCCACGGTCAGCGCACCGTCAAAACGGTCATTGGGCTCAAAACGCAACTTGGCCCGGCCCAGGGTCGTTTCGCGTTCACTTCCATCGGGCCCACCACCGGTATTCTCGACATATCCGTCGCGCCGTGAATCCTGCACACTCAGGCGCAAGCCCACAGTGTCCGAGAGCGGCAGCGAGATCGCGCCCTCAATCTGCCGCTTGCTGAAGTCTCCAAAGGTGCCTTTTACATAACCTCCAAATTCGTCGTCCGGGTTGGCGGTTGTGATATTGATGGCTCCGGCGATGGTATTTTTGCCAAATAGCGTCCCCTGCGGCCCACGCACGACTTCCACTCGCTCCAGGTCAAAATAGGCATTTTGCAGATAAGTGTCCCTGCCGTAGTAAACGCCATCGATGAAAAGCCCTACGGAGGATTCAAAACCCCGGTTATTGCCGGAGCCGAGGCCGCGGATCACCACGGACGAAGAACGGCCATTACTGCTGATCAGCGTGTTGGGGATATAGCGCCCAATATCATCGGCGTTCTCTATCCCCGCATCGGCCATTTTCTTGCCATCGAGTACCGCCACCGACAAGGAGACATCGCGCAGGCTCTCCGCTCTCTTGGTGGCCGTTACAACGACCTCTTCCAGCACCAGTTTCGCCTGCTGGGCCAGTGCCGAAGGCGAAAATTGTACGACGGCAAGTGGCAGTATGAAGGAGTAGATACCCCGCCTTGCCTGTTTCCCAAGGGTTAAAAACGAGCCATTAGTACAATTAGTTTTCATTGGTATGTCCTCGCGAGCGTAGACGGGCCGCTTTTCCTGAGACGTCAGTGTTCAGGCGACTACGACAGAATTGAATGCTTGAAGTCATTTATTGGCGCCACTCTTCAATCCAAATTTTATATAACTATAAATAATATTGACTAAAATATAAGTATTATTTATTATAGTCAACATATATATTTATACATGTATCAATTAACTTCGATCACGACTCATTCTTTTGCAGAGGGAAAATATGGCAAACCAAGATAAAAAAAGAAGTCCCCGCTCTGAGCAAGCGACACGTCAGCTAATTCTAGGAGTTGCCCTTAGGCTCTTTGCTGAGCGGGGGCATGACGGGACGACTATCTCCGAAGTGGCCAGGCAGGCCGGGGTTACGCAGCCATTACTTCACTACTATTTCAAATCCAAAACGGCACTGTGGAAAGCAGCGATCGATATGGTCTACGCCGAGCACCGTGCAGAATTTGCCGCCGCAGAACATTTAATCCACTCGCTAGAGCCCCGCATGGTGCTGGAGATGATGTTGCGGCATTGGCTGCAAGTCACCGCAAGATATCCTGAAGTGGCCATGATCATGCAATACGAGGCAGGGCAGGAAAGCCCGCGCTTGCAGTGGCTGGTGGAGCAGCACCTGCAACCTGCACAAGCACATACCGCTAATCTATTGGAACAGGCGCAACAGGGTGGGCATATAAAGGAAATCCCCATGCAGCACCTGATACCCATCCTTACTGGCGCAGTCCGCTTTTTCTTCGCGAGCGGCCCCTATATTAAATTTATCTACGGTACTGATGTTAGCGACCCGGCGGTGATCAAGAGTCAGGCGGATTATCTCATCGACATCCTGCTAAATGGTCTGTTAATGCCGCCTGTAAGCAAATGAGCGGCATGCTGCAGCGAGGAACTTCGCGCTTCAATAGAGGAATAAGCCATTAAATTACTCACCTATGCTGCCGGAGACGAACAGCGCACCGGCGTTATCCTGGCAGACGGTATACGATTTACCGATCTCAACAGCTGTCACGCAGTGATGGCAGGTGGAGACTCGAGCTATTTTCGATCATTGCTGGACTTGATGGAGGGTGGTCCGGCCGCGCTCGAGCTGGCGCATAAGACGCTTGATTACGCTGAAGCAAATTCCGATGTACCCGGTATTACACAGCTTGCAGAAGTTCGCTTGCTCGCGCCGCTGCCGCGACCGGTCAAAATCCGCAGCTTCAGTGTCTATGAAAAGCATATGCTGCAATCGCTGGATGCACTCATCAGGTCCAAGGCGGGTGGCTGGGCGGTGTATCTAAACCACGCCCTGAAATTGATAAAACCCCCCAAGCAATTTTATGACGCACCCCCCTACTACAAAGGCAATAACACGTCGGTTATCGGACACGAGGAAGATATTCGATGGCCGACATTTGCCGAGGCCCAAATGGATTATGAGCTGGAACTGGGCGTTTTTATTGGTCGCGAGGGGCAGGACATTCCGGCCAGTGAGGCCAGGCCCTATATATTCGGTTATACCATTTATAACGATGTATCTGCGCGGGAGCAATTGCTCAAGGAATTATTCAAGGGAAAATTAGGGCCTTTAAAGGGTAAGGACTTCCAAACCGGCAATGCCATCGGTCCCTGGATCGTCACGGCGGATGAGATAACAGACCCCTACAATTTATCCATGGAAGTTCGAGTGAACGGTGAAGTACGAGGTCGTGGAAACACCGGAGAAATGTACTACAACATAGAAGAGATGATCGCCCATGCTTCGCTCGGGGAACGACTTGTGCCGGGCGAGTTCTTTGGCACCGGCGCTGCGGGCGATTGCACCGGCATCGAATCCTGGTCGTTTCTGGATGCCGGCGATTCTATCGAGTTGGAGATCGAAAAAATCGGCGTGTTGCGCAATCGCCTGGTAGCGAACTAGCGCGACCCACCAGTGAAAAGGCCCAGCACGGCTGCGGCCACTGCTCACCCAGCGTTGGGCAAACATTCAGGAGGTTAACCATGTATCAACCCGCAGCATTACCCAAACCGGCAAAAGAACGCGGCAAGGTCGCTCCTTGCAAATTAGCGCACGTAGTACTTAGAACCAGCCGATACAACAAGGTTATCGATTTCTACAAACTGCTCTTAGAAGCGGAAATCATGTATCAAAACCAGCAGATTACTTTCCTGACTTACGACGAAGAACACCACCGCATGGCAATTGCCAACGTGCCCGGATTGCTTCCCAAGCTTAAGGCTATGGCTGGCGTGGACCATTTTGCTTTTACCTTCGAGAATCTGGGTGATCTTCTGCATATGTATCGGCGGGTAAAAGGTCATGGGATTGTTCCAATGTGGTGTATCAATCACGGTGGCACGATTTCGTTTTACTACGAGGATCCCGATCACAATGTGGTGGAAATGCAAATTGACGTCTTCCACACCAACCAACAAATTGACGAGTACCTGCAAGGCGACGATTACAATTCCAACCCCATAGGCGTTGACCTGGACCCCGATGAACTGGCACGACGTTTTGATACCGGGGAGACCTTCGAAGAATTGATCAAGCGAGAGCAAATCGGTCACCGACACGTAGCAACTCTACCCCGCCGCTATCTGGGTTGGATTCATTGGATTATTGCAAATGTCGCCTACAAGCTCGGCATAGACATGTAACCTACTTTAACGCACGCAATCGGGAGTAATAAATTTGAATGAACAAATAAATTCACCTGCAACGATTGCCGCTGGCCGCATCTTACTGGGCCTGTGTTTTGTCTGTGACGGAATTTTGAATCTGGCCTCCTATGATGTGCGCATCGCCTACCTGGACCTGGCCGGTGCCTCCCACTTCTGGAATAGCCTGGCAGCCGGGATTTATATTGGCGGTGGACTATTGCTGATGGCCAATCGTAGGGTGATTCCCGCCGCGCTGGCTCTGGGCGGCATGTTGATTCTCATGACCGCAATACTACATAGCGACTACACTCCCGGTACCATAGGTGAGTTCCCGGAGGAGCTGCGCGGCGAGGTGAACTTTAAAGAAACCGTTGTGCACACGGCCATCATAGCAAGCCTGATGCTGCTTGTTGGCCTGACGTTATCCACCCCGATGATCACAAGCCCGGCGATCGGTGCCAATAACTGGATAGTGCCTGTTGGGGGAATTTTACTGGGCCTTTACTTCGTTATTAACGCTGGCTGGCAATGGTATTACTACGATATTCGGGTAGAACATATCGTTGCTACCGGCGGCAACCCGCTGCTATTGCCCTTTGTGATTGGGGTGCAAATTTTGTGTGGCAGCTGCGTCGCTGCCGGTTTCAAGCCGCGTTTGTTTTTGCCGGTACTCATGGTCGTGATCGTACTCTCAACAGTGGCAATACACGGTGATCTGTCACCGAGCGCGCCTTATCCGCCAAACGTACAAATTCATCAATGGTTTGTAAAGGGTGCAATTTTAGCGGGTCTCTTACTGCTCTTTGGGCTGAGTCGGGTTGCATCACAGACAGGCAGCTTGCGCGCTGCGGCTTGATGGCGAAAAAGAATGACGGACGGGAGAATTTAATTGCAACAGCCAGCACAATCCTACGACGGCACTGCTAAATCGCTACACTGGTTAACGGCGCTTGCCATTATCCTGCTGTTGGTCGGTGGGCCTCTTTTTCATTTCATGTCGGAGACAGAAAAAATAAGCAGAGCGGCATCCGGTCACGCGGGCCTGGGGACGCTGGTACTGATACTGATGACAGTGCGATTGTATTGGCGTAGCCGCCATCCTGTGGCGGCCCCGGTGATGCCTCGGTGGCAAGCACGCCTTTCGCTATTGGCGCATCGCTTATTGTATGCCTGCGTGCTTCTGCAGCCAATGTTTGGCATTCTTATGGCGATGACTTCAACTTATGATGTCGTCGCCTTTGGCCTCCTCAACTACAGTGCACTTATCGAGCCAAACGAAACCTGGCACCAGATTTTTCATATCTGCCATCGTATAAATGGCGCCTTGCTCGCGCTAACAGTGCTCCTTCACATTGCCGCCGTGATCTACCACCAGCTCTTTATGGGGGACAAGCTATTGAATCGCATGTTGCCTCAGCGATTTACTCGCAAGCGGCGATGACCGCAGAATGAAATAATCATTTGCACTGTCGATTTAAGGAACCTCTGATTAATAACGACACAGGTTACGGTTCTGTCGCGAATTTCTCCCAGTACGAATATGCAGCTTTCGTCGGGCGTAGCTATCCTGTCCCTGGCGAATTCCTAATTTCCCAGTAGTATCAGAAGATTGGCTATTGCCGCTTTCACCGATGGCCGTTACTCCTGGGCGGCATGAAAGATGTGCTTTACCTACTTTTTAAACTGCTCACCACCTTGGCCATGCTACTGAAGCCAGACGGCGGCCGAACAGTCATTGCTGAAAACCTGCTTCTGAAACAACAGTTGATCATCCACAGCCAGTCAAGACAAAGAGTACCCAATCTACCAACACAGGATCGTGCTCTACTCGGCTTTTGGTCACGGTTCTTGAATCCCCGGCGAATCGCCAAGTCGGTCATTATTATCAAACCATCGACCACAGGTCGTTAATATCAGTCAGTATCGCCGGGAAAGGCATTGCCGTGGATTGTTTCAACTACCAATGGCAGCCGGAGTTTCGAATTCGCCAGGGACAGGCTGGGGGATTGCCGAGAGATTGGTTAGCGTTTAGGCATCGCAGTTGAAGCTACCTATTCCAGTGGATTTTAGCATCGCACGCGAGAGATTGATCAGAACAGCCTAGGGGCCGTTCTGATCCCTTCGGGGCTGCGCTCCTAATGCCCTATAAATCAGAGAGTTAAAAAATGAGCCCGGCATTAGAGGGCATCAAAAGGCGTGAGGGTGGTCCCATGGTGGTCCCAAACTCATCCGGGAAATTCGGCCAGCGACAATGTTTATATCCTGGCGCTTCGTGTGACCCTTTTCCTTTAGAGACAGCCTGCCCTCCTTCTCGCGTGTTAGCTCTCTCATAATCACTTTTAAATACACGTTTAAAGATGTAATATCAGACTATTATTATGCACCCTGGAGATGTTGCTAATGGAATTTTTACTGACCAAGAAGACGATTTCTGTGACTGAGCTAAGAGAGCCAAAGAAAGTTATTGAAAATGCAGGCTCTCAACCGGTAGCGGTTCTCAATCGCTCTAATGTCGTCGGATATTTTGTTCCCGCCAGTGCTGTGGAAAAGTTGGAATTCAGCGCCGCAACCAGCGCGGAGTTGGATAAGCTAATGAGCGATTTGGACTCGGATGTGTTGGCAGTCAATGATTATCTAAAAGATAAGTGATGCGCTTTTTAACCGCCGGCCAGATAATCAGAATTCATGAGGCTGTTATCCAACCGAATGAACTGCAGGGTATGGCCCACAATAAATCAATCGAAGCAGTACTAGGCCGCATAGGGAATCGGTTGGCTTATGGCTTGATTGGCGATGCATTCAATCTTGCCGCTAGTTATGCCTGTTACATAGCGGTAGGCCATTGCTTTCATGACGCTAACAAGCGTACGGCGCATACCTCAATGCAGCTGGTGCTTGCATTGAACGGAATCTCCATTGAGTACGACGTGGCCCAAATGGGTGACAAAATCATCGCCGCTGCGCAAGGGTTGATTGAGGAAGACGAGCTCGCTAACTATTTACGCTCATCGGTATCGACGAGTTAACTCGCCCAGACCAATGAAACTCAGCTTTTGATTGTCAAGCGACCGCTCTACTGTATTGTGTAAACGCACCTGTCCTGAAGTTTCGATAGTGCTGAGCAGATACCAGGTGCCGTCCAAGATCACGCTCTGAGCCAGTCCGTCAAGTCAATATAACGGTCGTGGATGAGTTGAGAAAGGTTGTAAACCGGGGCGAAGTCTAGCCCGGATTTTGACAGTGTCGGTCGTGGTGTGGGTTTACTTATGACTTGGATGAAAAACTATCATATTTTCAATTGCTTACAGAATATAAATGGCGGAGAGCGAGGGATTCGAACCCTGAGCTAGGCGTTTTGGCGCCTCGCCATGCCCCCTAATGCCTTGTAAATCAGAGAGTTAAAAAATGAGCCCGGCATTAGAGGGCATCAAAAGGCGTGAGGGTGGTCCCATAGACCTCAAGCCGCGACTGGCCTGGCCTTCTCGATTCGAGCTCGCTGCTTCTGTACGGCGTCAATGAGTGTCGCTTTACAAAGAACAGAATTCCCGCATGCGTAACCGTCGCCACCGTGTGTAAATCCGCCATGTGGCTTTGTTGGTGCAGTTGCAAGCCGTGTATATGATGGTAATATACAAAAATGATCAAGTTGAGCAGCATTATTGGTTTTGACTGGGACTCTGGTAACTCCCGGAAAAGTGCTGAAAAGCACGATGTCAGCCAATCTGAGGCTGAGCAGATATTCTTCAATGTACCACTCCTGTTGCTACCAGATAGTAAGCACAGTCAAAAAGAGGCCAGATATCATGCCTTAGGTAAAACGGATACTGCCAGAGCGCTGCACGCTACCTTTACACTGAGAAGCGGTGGGACACTAATCCGAATAATCTCGACGCGGGACATGCACCGGAAGGAGAGAACGATTTATGAGCAAAGTGAAGAAAATGCCAAGATTTAAAA
>JBLGAR010000023.1:0-45025 GCA_047612385.1 Cryomorphaceae bacterium
GGCCAACAACGGTATCGCTGCGCACTGGTTATACAAGAGCGACGCACAGTCGGCCAATGGCAGCCACGCCAGAGCCCGGCAGTGGGTACAGGGCTTGTTGGAGATGCAGCAGCGTGCAGGCAACTCCCTAGAGTTTATCGAAAGTGTTAAAATCGACCTATTCCCCGACGAGGTCTACGTGTTCACGCCCAAGGGCAGAATTCTTGAATTACCGCGCAACGCCACTGCCGTTGATTTTGCCTATGCAGTGCATACGGATGTGGGTAATAGCTGTGTGGCCTGTCGCATCAATCGCCGACTGGCTCCTCTGTCGGAACCGCTGCAAAGCGGCAACACCGTGGAGATCATTACCGCCCCAGGTGCCAGACCTAACCCCTCATGGTTTAACTACGCTGTCACCGCCAAGGCCAGATCCAATATCCGCCACTTTCTCAAACATCAGACCCGCGATGATTCCATTACCCTCGGCCAGCGACTGCTGGAAAAAGCGCTGCTGGGCTTGGGAACCAAGCTGGAAGACTTACCGCAGGAACCACTGCAGGAGTTCCTGAGCGCTCATAACTACGACGAACTGGCGGATTTGCTGGAGGATGTCGCCAGGGGCAACAGGCTCCCTGGTGTCACCGCTCAGCAAATCCTTGGCGGATCTAATTCCGATGAAGACCTGAGCGATGGTGCTGTCCAGCCCGTTGCAATACGCGGTACAGAGGGATTTATGGTGAGCTATGCCAACTGCTGTCACCCCATTCCAGGTGATGCGATTGAGGGTTATCTCAGTTCGGAAAAAGGGATGGTGGTGCACCGCGAGACCTGCAACAACCTCGCCGACATGCGCGACAACAGCGAGCGACTGGTCGCACTGCGCTGGGATAGCGAGGTAGCCGGAGAGTATCGTGCAGAGCTGCGCGTTGAGGTGGAGAACCGACGCGGAATGATCGCCGTCCTGGCCACGCGCATTAACAGCATGGACGTTAACATCGACAAGATTTCCACCGAAGACAAAGACTATCAATTTACCTATGTCAATTTGGCCATGCCGGTAAAAAACCGGGTTCACCTGGCAAGAATCATGAAACGGATACGCGCCCTCAGCTCCGTGCGCAAGGTAACGCGGATTAGTAACTAGACCACTGAAGCCACAACAATTCCATCAGGAGAGCAGCATTGAGTAACCGAGCCATTATTTCTACACCAGACGCACCCGAAGCCATCGGGCCGTACTCCCAGGCGATCAAAGTAGGCAACACTGTATGGCTTTCTGGTCAGATACCGCTGGTTCCGGAAACCATGGAGATTGTTGAAGGCGACATCAGTGCGCAGGCAACTCAGGTATTTAAAAACTTGAACGCCGTTGCACAAGCGTCCGGAGGCACTCTGAATGACTCAGTGAAAATTAATATTTCTCTGACTGATCTGGGAGATTTTACCGCTGTGAACGATGTGATGGTTTCATTCCTTAGCCCACCATTTCCAGCGCGGGCCTGCGTGCAAGTCGCAGCTTTGCCTCGCGGCGTTAAAATAGAGGTTGAAGCGATACTTTCCGTCTAAGTCCTCTCGTCTAGCACTGCCCGATAGCCATCCCTGTAGCCGGGATATAGGAGCTGGTAGCCAGACCCCAGCAGTCCTTTGTTACTGCAACGCTTGTGACCAGTGCCACGCCCGTCCACTGTTTGTTCTAATGGTTTAGGATCAACGCCGAGTTGTTCAGCCAGCCAACTCTCGGTTTCATAGCGAGGCGCAGGATCGCTATCGACCCCGATATAGGATGGCTGCCACTGGTTTTCGTTCATCTGCAGTAAATGCGCGATAAAGCCCGCACAGTCGTCCCGGTGAATGCGGTTGCCGTACTGCAGTGGCTGCTCCGCGCAAAGCTCACCTGAAGCAATTCTGTTCAACAGGCGGCCATTGGGATCTCCGTAAATGCCCCCAAAACGCACCAGGCAACAACGGTGATTTGAGGCCAGTAGCAACTGCTCAGCTTCGACAATTGCGGTTGCGGCAAAGCCCTGATCCGCCAGCGGGCTCATCTCATCAACCCAGCCTCCGGCTTGCTCGGCGAATACGCGAGTACTGGACACCATGAGGATCAGCTTCGGACGATGAGATCCCAAACCCGAAAGCAGGTTTTGAACCGCTCCAATAAAACCTAGTTGATAGCCTTCTGGCGAAAACCCAGCGGGCTTGAAGGTTGTTATGACATAGTCAGGGGCCGCAGACTCCAGAAAATCCAGACCGCCTTGCAGACAATAGTCAGCACTGTAGCCTTCGAATTCTGTGGGTAACTTGCTGGGATTGCGGGATGCCCCCGCCATCGCGTAACCGTGCTGACTCAAGATAGCACCGGTGCGAATGCCAATATCGCCGCAGCCTACAATTAAGATTGAATTTGGCTTCATTATAGATTCTCTCACTGGTTACACTAGGCACGAATAATTAAAGATCAAAGAGCGACGATTATGACACCGATGGAACATCCCAACACGATTCCTATCGACGAACTTCGAGGGGTCATCGTAGTGATTTCGCCAGCCCAGAGGAACTAAAGCCAAGTGTCGAAAATCGCCGGGCTACCGGTACAACAACTTCGCGGCGTCGGACCTAAACTCGCAGAAAAACTCGCCGTATGTGGTGTGCTCGAGGTAGAGGACCTGCTGTTCCACTTGCCCCTGCGCTATCAGGATCGAACACGAATTACTCCTGTCGCTGCTGCCCGCGAGGGTGATGACATTGTCGTCGAGGGCGAGGTCAGGGTCGCCGATATCGTTTTTGGCCGCCGCAGAAGCCTGGTCGTGAGACTACAAGATGGCAGTGGGCTGATTTCACTGCGCTTCTTTCATTTCAGCGCCGCGCAGAAAAACAATCTGCAACCAGGCACTAGACTACGCTGTTACGGGCAGGTTCGCAGAGGCAGCGGGGGCCTGGAGATGTACCACCCAGAGTACCGGCAGCTCGAGGAGGGAGAAACAGCGGTTGAGGAGAGGCTAACACCTATCTACCCGACTACGGCAGGACTGTCTCAGAATCAATGGCGCAAACTGTGTGAGCAGGCAGTGGCGTGGTTAGCGCGAGCACAGCTCATCGATTTACTACCGGCCAACACCGCCTATCCCTACGATTTATCAGCGGCATTGCAATATTTGCATGCGCCGCCACCGGATGCGCCACAACAGCTATTGCGGGAAGGTCAGCACCCTGCTCAGCTCCGCCTGGCACTGGAGGAACTGGTGGCCCATAACTGCTCCCTGTATCGTGTGCGAGCGAAACATCAGCGCGATGGCGCCCCCTCAATGCAATTGCAAACGCAGTCGCTGCAGCGTTTTCTCGCCACCCTTCCCTTCTCACCTACAGAGGCGCAAAATCGAGTCAATACGGAAATTGCCGCAGACCTTGCCAAGCCCTACCCCATGCATCGCTTACTGCAGGGCGATGTGGGCTCCGGCAAAACCCTGGTAGCGGCCTGCGCCGCACTACAGGCTATTGGTAACGGTTATCAGGTAGCCCTTATGGCACCCACAGAAATACTGGCAGAACAGCACTGGCAAAATTTCAGCCTTTGGTTCGAGCCGCTGGGTATCACCATGGAATGGCTAACCGGCAGGCTTAAAGGTAAAAAGAGAGAACAGACACTGCAGAAGATTGGGAATGGGGACGCCGCCCTGGTCATCGGCACACATGCATTGTTTCAGGCCGATGTTGCTTTTTCAAAGCTTGGGCTGGTCATCGTGGATGAGCAACATCGGTTCGGTGTTCATCAACGGCTTGCTCTCACAGAGAAAGCGCAAGCTGAAACCGGTAGGGCACATCAGCTCATCATGACCGCGACCCCAATACCAAGAACACTGTCCATGGTCGCCTATGCCGACCTGGACTGTTCCATTATCGATGAGCTACCCCCTGGGCGGCAGCCGGTGGAGACAGTATTAATCGACAGCTCTCGAAGAGAGCAGATTGTCGCGCGCGTGGCGTCTGCCTGCCAGCAGGGCCGTCAGGCCTACTGGGTATGCACGCTGATTGAAGAAAGCGAAGCGCTTCAGGCCCAAGCTGCTGAAGCGACGGCGGCAGAGTTAACCCAGGGCCTGCCCGAGCTCAAAATTGGTTTGGTACACGGACGACTGAAGCCGGCGGACAAACAGGCGGTAATGGCTTCTTTTAAAAGTGGCGAGCTGTCTTTGCTTGTTGCTACCACCGTCATCGAGGTGGGGGTGGATGTGCCCAACGCCAGCTTGATGATTATCGAAAACCCGGAGCGCTTGGGCCTGGCGCAACTGCATCAATTGAGAGGGCGAGTAGGACGAGGTTCTCAGGCCAGCCACTGCGTCCTGTTGTACAAAACCCCCTTATCCTTTAATTCAAAGCAAAGGCTGCAAGCCCTTCGAGAAAGTAACGACGGCTTTTACATTGCTGAAAAAGATCTACAATTGCGAGGCCCAGGAGAAGTATTGGGGACTCGTCAAACAGGCCTGATGACTTTCCGAGTGGCTGAACTACCGGGGCATGATCACCTTCTCGACCTGGTTCAGGAGTTGGCTGAAACTACCCGCAAGCAGTATCCAGAACTGGAGGGACAGCTCATAGCTCGCTGGACGGGCACCACCGAGGAATTCGCCCGAGTTTAAGCTTATCTTTTTCGCTAAAAATAGTCGCTAAAGAGTTTTTGCCAACGACTGCGCAAAGCATCTTCGCCCAGCTCTTCCAACGTCGCTATGTTCCGCTGTGGGATGAGCTCGGGTTGCGGAAATTCTGTGAGTGATCGCGTAAGCATGTTTTCGCGCAGAAAATGCAATATGGGATACGGGGAGCGGTTGCTAAAATTTTCAGGGTCATCGAGCTGCGTTCCCTCAAACTGATAAAGAGGGTGGAAGCTTGCTAGCTGAATCACACCCTCTAGCCCAGCTGCTTCAACAAGTGCTTGAGCTTCATCCAGAAAATCCAGAAAATCGTCGAATGAAGCAAGCGAATCGGGAAAGGCCAGCAATGTCGTTGCTAGCTCTTGCTCGGAACTGGTTTGCAACAAATCTAATTCTTGGAGAAAAACTTTGTGGCGATCACTAGCCGATCGCGCTGCGGAAAGGCATATGCGAAGACTGTCACAGTGCTGCAATGGCCTGGCAAAGGGGCACAGATCCAAACCGATGACGAAGGACTCCAGCCAGGCTCTGATTTGACGCTCGGGCCTCTCCACTAGATTTATCTCCTGGACTCGATGACTGCCCGGCGTGCGCCGGGCAGCTTAACTAGACCAGAATAGCCGGCAGTTCTTTCTGCAAAGCCATTTTGGCTTTTGTGGCATCGCCGGTCAGCGCAAAGCCCAGAAGATTGCCGGCGGCATCACGGAATTCAGCTTTCACGTTATTGCCATCTTGCTCGATCGCCCACTGCCCTTCGGCGTCGCGCGCAGGGGGAGCAACCACAACCGGACAAGCCGGTGTTTTAATACTCACTGGCATGGCCGGATAAGTAACCGGCGTGGGTTCGCCCGCCAATGTTTTGCCCAGTGCTCGAGCGGCCGCCATTAAAGGTGCCACGTAGACCAGCACGTGACCGGCCACTTCAGCGCAATCGCCCAGGGCATAGACGTTTGCGGCACTGGTTTCTAGTAATTGGTTGGTTACAATTCCGCGATTGGTTTCAATGCCTGAGTTTTTCGCAAGATCAATCCTGGGTCTAACACCTACTGCAGATACCACCATATCTGCATTGATGGTATCGCCATTGTTTAAACTCACGACGACACCGTCGTCCGAATTATTGACGGCGGTGACCAGTGGTCCGAAATGAAACTTGGCACCCTTGTCTTCCAGCGCAGCTTGCACCGCTTTTCCCGCAGCTTCTGGCAGCAAAGTCGGAATGCAGTAGGCCAGAGGGTCAACCGCTTCAACCTCGAAGCCGCCGTTGAGCAAATCGTTGGTAAACTCACAGCCGATCAAACCACCGCCAATAATGCAGACCTTCTTAACATCATTCTTTTTAACAGCGGTGCGGAAGTCATCGTAATCAAGCAAGTCGTTTACTGAGTAGACTTTTTCCAGACCATCTCCGGCTATCGGTGGACGAATAACATCTGCACCGATGGCCAAAACCAGCTTGGCATAGTGAATAACCGTTTCAGCATCGCCCACTTTAATTAACTGCGCGGCGGTGTCGATTTCATTGACCTTGGTCATAGTCCAAACGCTGGCTTTGAGCTGCTTGCCCATGCTACCTGCGTCTAGTTGCGCAAGGTCATTTGCGCTGGTGTTCTTGGTGTAGCCAGTGGACAACATAGGCTTCGAATAGGAGCGGCCATCGTCAGCGGTGATCAAAATGAGCGGAGTCTCACTGTCGTGCTTGCGAAATTCCTTAGCCAGGCCATATCCCGCCAAACCAGTACCCAAAATAACCACTGGGGGATGAACGGTGTCGGCAACAGGTTCTTCGTGATGCGGGACATCATCCACTACCGCCTCTTCGATCAGCTCAAAATCTTCCTTGCCGACTCCACAATCAGGACACAGCCAGTCCTCGGGGACATCTTCCCACTTTGTGCCGGGGGCAATTCCGTCGTCGGGCCAACCTTCTTTTTCATCATAAACCAGACCACAGACGATACATTCCCATTTGCTCATACCAAAGCTCGCTCTCAATGCTTGTGAAACCCCCTCGGTTTTGAACTTGACAGGCAAGACAATCAGACCGGGGTGTAGATAAAATTTAAGACGCAACACTATAAAACTGTATGAAAAATGTGCAAGGGTTTTCTGGCCGATTCAGTTTGACAAAATAGGCCGTTAGCGCACTTGCAAGAGCGCGGCCTATAACGCATCCTCGCGGCTGTATTCGCGCTAGCACAGGTAATCAGTGTTCCAATCACACAACCCGAACCGCTTATCCGATGAGCCTCCCTGGCGGCCTGTAGCAAGGTTTACCGCGGGAGAGCTACCACAAAGAGACCGACACTGGCTCCTGGACGACGGCTCCTTAACAAGTCGATTGATGAGGCTAAGCGCAGGAGATTTCCGAGTAGATCGACTGTACCAGGGATGGCAGGTCCCGAAACCCTCAGAGCGCCGCCTGTTGGACCTTCCCCCGCGAGAGTTGGCGCTGATTCGTGAAGTGGTGTTACTCGCCAGTGAACAATCCGTGGTGTTTGCCCGCAGTGTCTTTCCGCTGTCTAGTCTCACGGGCACCCTGAGCCATCTCAGACGACTGCAGACCAAACCGCTGGGTGCGATTTTATTCAAACATCCCGGCATGCGTCGCAGCCCATTTGAGCTGGCCAGTATACCCGGGCACAGTGACTACCTGCCACAACCACTGCATCAATCGGAGCCGGCCTGGGGCCGACGCTGTCGCTTTATCATTGAGGACAAGTCTCTGATGGTCAGTGAAGTATTTTTGCACTCTTTCCAACCCTGGCTGGACATCGCGCCAGTGCACCGAGCCCAGCGTGGCAAGGTAAGCGCTGCAAATGTTCAGGCAAAACAGTAAGCTTGACAGCGACAGCCAACGACCGGATTTTTAATGC
Source organism: Cryomorphaceae bacterium (assembly GCA_047612385.1). Taxonomy (GTDB): domain Bacteria; phylum Pseudomonadota; class Gammaproteobacteria; order Pseudomonadales; family Halieaceae; genus JBALVT01. Next base: position 7,505 of record JBLGAR010000023.1, read on the forward strand.
CCGCTAAATCAAAATTTAAAGGACTACTTGAGCTCATTCGCTTCGACAAACCTATTGGGACCTGGCTGCTTTTGTGGCCAACACTCTGGGCCCTATGGATCGCCGCTGAGGGAGTCCCCGATACCAAGTTACTGATCATTTTTATCGCCGGAACATTTCTGATGCGTTCTGCCGGCTGTATTGTTAACGATGTTGCCGATCGTCATGTGGACGCCAGCGTTGCTCGTACTCAGGGCAGACCCCTGGTGACCGGCCAAGTCACAGTCAATGAAGCACTGGCATTGTGCTGCGCTCTGAGCATGGCAGCCTTCGCTCTCGTCCTGTTCACCAATACCTTAACTATTGTGTTGTCTGTGGTGGCCGTCATACTCGCCTGCGCTTATCCCTTTATGAAGCGTTACACCAATCTTCCACAGCTGGTTCTCGGGGCCGCCTTCTCCTGGGGCATACCTATGGCATTCTCAGCGCAAACCGAAACACTTCCTGCACCACTGTGGTTGCTGTATGCGGGGAACCTTCTGTGGACCGTTGCCTACGATACTCAGTACGCGATGGTAGACCGCGAGGATGATAAAAAAATCGGGATCAAATCGACGGCAATTTTGTTTGGAGATGCAGATCGGCTCGTTGTCGGTAGTTTGCAGGTACTTTCTATAAGTGCTTTGCTGCTGGCGGGAATGCGCTTTGAGTTAGGCCTTTATTACTATAGCGCGCTGCTCGTGTCCGCAGCGCTCTTTGCCTATCACCAACTGCTTATCAAAGAGCGCGAACCAGAGCGCTGTTTTAAAGCATTTAAGCACAACAACTGGGTGGGGCTAATCATTTTTCTTGGGATAGCAGCTCACTATCATATGGCCACTGGTTAATAACGCTGTCATGGAAAAAGCCCCCGATATCGAGCTCTCCGTAGAGTTTCTGCAAAGTCTCGCCGACATCAGCGCATCTGAGTGGGATGCTCTGGCCGGAGGTGATTACCCTTTTTTACGCCATCACTTCCTTTGGGGACTCGAGTACACCGGCTGTACCAATGCTGATTCGGGATGGCAGCCCTGTCACGCAGTGCTGCGCCGGGGAGAGCAAGCCATTGCCATAATGCCGCTATACTTAAAGTCACACTCCTATGGCGAATACGTTTTTGATTGGGCCTGGGCAGACGCCTGGGCCCGGGTCGGTCTGGACTACTATCCGAAATTGGTCAGCGCTATACCCTTCACACCGGCAACGGGCCCGCGAATTTGTATGGGTGCATCGGAAAAGGCAGACACAGTCTATCCGGCGCTGCTGTCAGGTATCAGACAGCTTGCGAAACAACAGACCATTTCTTCTTTTCATGTGCTATTCCCACACGAATCTATTGCAAAACAACTCGTAGACGAGAGCACACACTTACGCGTGGGCTCTCAGTTTCATTGGTTCAATGAAGGCTTTAATAGCTTTGAAGACTTCCTAGATACTTTCAGTAGCCGTAAACGAAAAAACCTTAGGCGCGAGCGCAAACGGGTGGTGGAGCAAGGCCTCAGCTTGAAAACGCTGGTAGGGGATCAGATCAGCGAGCAGGAATGGGAGCAATTTCACCGGTTTTACCAGCTCACCTATGCCAAGCGCAGCGGTCATGGAGGCTACTTGAATCGAGAGTTTTTCACCCACGTTGCCGCTGGCATGGGTGACCAGGTCATCATGGTGCTGGCCTACCTTGACGACCAGGCCGTAGCAGGAGCATTGTATTTTCGTTCTGAAGACACCTTGTACGGTCGATACTGGGGAGCGGAACATGAATTCGACTGCCTTCACTTTGAGGCTTGCTACTATCAGGGAATCGAGTTTTGTATCGCCAACGGTCTAAAACGCTTCGATCCTGGGGCCCAGGGAGAGCATAAAATTCAACGCGGATTTCGACCAGTAAAAACCTATTCCAATCACTGGATAGCCGATCCGAGATTAAGCGCCGCGGTGGGTGATTTTACCCGTCAGGAACAAGTACAAATTGGCCATTACATATCCCAGGCGGGACAATTACTACCTTTTAAAACTGGCAGCTAATTAGCCCGGCTTGCGCCATACCAACAGTCGATTGTTGGCCGGCATCTCATTATCTTGCTCCAACATAAATCCCGCCGCTTGCGCCAGTGCATCAACTTTTTCGAAATCCCGAATGGCACTGAGCTGATTCTGCTGCGCCAGCCATTGATCAAACTGTGCATTGCTGAGGCTGGAGTAGCCTCCTCCATAATTAAACGGGCCATAAACCACAAGACAAGTATCCGCTGCAGCCTGTTTCCCCAGGGCATCGAACAAGGCCTGTACTGCTACATAAGGCATGATGTGCAAACTATTGGCCGTAAATAGGGCGTGCGGGACAGCCACGCGCCAAGGCTTATCGGTCACATCAAGTGGCTTAATTTCTGATAGATTTTTTCCAACATATGCCGACAACCGGGGCTGCGAGAAAGACACGTTGGAGGGTATATCAGTAGGCTGCCATTGCAGCCAGGGCATGTGCTGAGCAAACCAGGTCGCGTGTTGACCTGTTCCGCTTCCCAATTCCAACACCTGATCTCTATCGGAAAACACCTTCTGCAAAAGATCCAGTATTACGCCCTTGTTATTCTCGCAGGCTTGAGAGCACGGAAGCTCTGGCGAGCTGACGGACACTATTTTGCGACCGACGGTGTATCGCGGGTAAAAACCAGTTCGCGTGCGCTAGATTGCTCGCTATTGTACTTATAGCCCTCCGCTTTAAATTTCTTTAAGTCCTTGGCGCTGGTGATACCCTTTTCAATAATATGTCGCGACATAAGCCCACGCGCTTTTTTGGCAAAGAAGCTGATCACCTTGTACTTACCGGATTTGAGGTCTTTGAACACAGGGGTAACGATGTCGGCATTGAGCTGTTTAGACTTCACTGATTTAAAATACTCGTTTGAAGCCAGATTAATCAACAATTCAGACTTTAGCTTTTTCAACTGCGCATTGAGGCTATCGGTAATATCATCGCCCCAGAACTCATAGAGGTTTTTACCACCGCGATTGGCAAACTTGATTCCCATTTCCAAGCGATATGGCTGCATTAAATCAAGCGGTCGCAAAACGCCATAAAGACCAGAGAGAATTCGAAGATGTTGCTGGGCAAAATTTAGCTCAGAGGCCGAGAGTGTATCCGCCTGAAGTCCAGTGTATACGTCACCTTTGAAGGCCAGAATCGACTGCTTGGCGTTATCCAAGTCAAATGGGGGCCTCCAGTTCATAAAGCGATGATGGTTCAAGTCAGCGATTTTCTCGCTGACACTCATCAGCGCACGAATATCAGTCGGACTCAGCTCCTGCATGTCTTCAATGAGATTGGCTGATCGGTCGAGTAGCGCCGGAATCGTCGACTTGCGCGTGACCGGTGGCGTTTCAAAATCCAGTGTTTTGGCAGGAGAAATTACGATGAGCATTAATCAATATCCAAATTCAAAGGGGCCAGCGGAATTACTTTTTCACCCCAATTAGCCCCCTATGATACTCTCCTGACAGATAATTAAAAAAGATCCGATTGAATGAATATCCTGCACGCAATTGTGCGCTATATCGACGCTTTTACCGATCTATCCGGGCGCTGGCTGGCCTGGCTGAGTATGGGTATGGCAATCTTAACGGCTATAATAGTTTTGCTGCGCTACGGATTTAACATCGGATCGATTACCTCCCAGGAAGCCGTAATTTACATGCATGGCTGCCTATTCATGCTGGGGGCGGCCTACACGCTGAAAACCGATGGTCATGTGAGAGTCGACATTTTGTATCGCAACTTCAGTGATCGAACACGGGCCTGGGTGAATAGCCTTGGAGGTATCGTGTTTCTAATTCCCCTGTGTCTTTTTATTCTGGGAGTCAGTTGGAACTATGTTGCGGAGTCTTGGGCTATTCGGGAAGTATCACCCGAGCCCGGTGGTATTCCGGCGGTGTTTCTGCTCAAGAGCCTGCTGCCGCTTATGGCATTGAATTTGTTGTTACAGGGGATTGCCGAGACAGCGCGAAATGCCATCATTTTAGTTGAGGGGCGCTATTAATGGACGGCTATACCTCGCTGTACATGTTTCTTGCGGTATGTTTTTTTCTGGTGCTGGGCTATCCGGTCGCATTTACCTTAGCCGGAACCGCATTGGCTTTCGCTGCTGGAGGAATTCTGTTTGGCCATTTTGATCCCTCGTTTTTGTCCGCAATGTCTGGCCGCCTTTTTGGCACTATCAACAACGCTACGCTAATAGCGGTTCCACTTTTTATTCTGATGGGCGTACTGCTGGAAAAATCCAAAGTAGCCGAGGAACTGCTCAGTGCCATGGCCAAACTATTTGGCGGCATTCGTGGTGGTCTGGGGATATCAGTTGTCGTCGTGGGAATGCTGCTGGCGGCCAGCACAGGAATTGTTGGCGCCACCGTGGTTACTATGGGACTGCTCTCTTTGCCGAGCATGTTAAACGCAGGCTACAAACCGTCACTTGCCGCTGGAACTATTTGCGCCACTGGTACTTTAGGCCAGATCATTCCTCCTTCAATAGCATTGGTCCTGCTCGGTGATGTTATCTCCAACGCCTATCAGCGCGCGCAGTTAAACCTGAATATTTTTGCACCCAAGACTGTGTCCGTGGGTGATTTGTTTATTGGGGCAGTTGTTCCAGGTATGTTGCTGGTTCTCCTGTACATAGCCTACCTTCTGGCCTATGCCTGGTTGCGCCCGGATGCGGCACCTGCGGCTTCAAAGGAGCGGGTCAGTCAAAGCGAAATTCTAACCAGTTTGATACCCCCACTTGTTCTTATCGGCATTGTGCTTGGATCGATTATTGCTGGCGCGGCGACACCCACCGAAGCAGCCGGTGTAGGGGCGGTCGGTGCTCTGCTGCTGGCTTTCGCCAAAAGGCAGATAAACCGGGAGAGATTGATAGAAGTTGTCATGAGCACCCTCAGGATCACCTGCATGGTGTTTATGATCCTGATCAGCGCCGCCGTCTTTTCGCTGGTTTTTCGCGGATTCGGTGGAGAGGAATTAATCCATCACTTCTTTGAACAGCTTCCAGGCGGAGTCATGGGCGCAACGTTAGTCGTCATGCTGACGATTTTTCTTCTCGGTTTTATTCTGGATTTCATTGAAATAACTTTCGTGGTCGTCCCTATCGTAGGTCCGATTCTCTTGGCTATGGGAGTAGACCCCATTTGGCTCGGGATTATGATTGCGCTCAACCTACAAACCTCTTTCTTAACACCACCCTTTGGTTTCGCGTTGTTTTACTTACGCGGCGTCGCACCTTCATCGCTGCCAACCAGCGCTATCTACCGGGGGGTAATTCCATTTATAATCATTCAGTTAATCGTACTGGGAGCGCTTTGGGTCTGGCCAGCAATGGCAACCTGGCTACCCCAGCTGATCAAAAACTGAGGAATTACGTTGCAACGGTAATGCCGTTCAGGGCCAACTCTCATGAAAGACATAGACTCCGTTCCAGCACCACAAGGTGATATTGCGCTGCAAACCGTTGCAATGCCCAGGGATACCAATGCAAGTGGTGATATCTTCGGCGGATGGCTGCTATCACAGATGGATATGGCCGGATCAATTACCGCCAATGAAGTCGCCGGAGGCAGAGTTGCCACGGTAGCGATTGACAGGATGGCGTTTCTTACGCCAGTGCACGTGGGAGCGGTCGTTAGCTGCTATGCGGATGTCTTGGAAATTGGGGGCAGTTCAATTCGCGTGGTCGTAGAAGTATGGATAAACTCTAGGCATGACGGCGAGCCTATCAAGGTCACCGAAGGGGAGTTTGTTTTCGTTGCTATCGATGAAAACGGGCGCACGCGAAATATTAAAACCTGAAGAGTGTCGCTAAAAAAATGTGCCCGTAAAAAAATAAAGCACTAGTACTCCCACCAAGACAACGTGCGGATACGCAATAGTCGGCCGAACAGCATGTTTCAGGTATTCTCGAATAAGACCTAACAGCCCCGGGCGGTCGCGCGCGTAAACACTATTGTATTGGTATGCCGCTAGTGGAGAGGTGCTTTGACTGGGGTCCGCAGACAATCCGCGCTCCACATCCATGAGTCTGATGCTTATTCTGGATTGAAAAGTTTTCCATATCGCATCTTGCAGCCACAAAATCAGTAACAACGCGAGTGTCAGTAACCCTATTTGATGCAGGAAATAGGAGAAACTCAAAACCCCAATACTGAGCAACTTAATCACCAATGAGAATTTTTCATAGCTGTCGTACTGGTTTTGTAATATCGACCATTCGTTAGCAAGATCGGAAGTACTCATAAGATAGCCTTGTCTAAAAATTCATAGTGTCGTGCTGGCCAACGCCTTCGGTGCAAACGCTAAGCACCTTTGCTTTTATGCGCCAACTTGTGCGCATGCTTTTCCCAGTTTTTACCATCAAAGTTGGTGATGTTGATTGCATTAGCTTCGGTATCAAGACAATGGACGTTAATGTCGATGCCATCGGGGTTAGAGCGCGGATAGTAAAAAGGTTTGATACCACAATTTTTGCAGAAGGTGTGCTTCGCGATGCCCGAGCCAAAGGTATAAGTGACTAGGGAGCTCTCGCCGGACAACAGATGAAATTTCGTCAGTGGAACAATGAGGTGTAAATAGCCTGATTTAGAGCATACCGAACAATTGCAGTTATCTGCCTCGAGGACTGCAGGTGCTTCTACAGTGAAGCTAATGTCCTGGCAATGACAGCTGCCCTGATAAATCATTGCGTTCTCCTGATTTCTCGGTAATAAAAAGTATCAATAAGACCTAATCGGCTCCAATGCAGCAGCCACTAAGGGCCTTCTAATCGCTGACCGATATCAATACAGGACAGCACCAGTTTTGACGCCACCTCAATTTTTTTGTTTCTAGTGATTGATCTTCAAAATTGATCTTTATTGGAGCGGAAAACTCTAAATCATTTCGCACACACTTTGAATTGATCACTCCGTAAAGATCGCTCTCAAGCTCGACCGTGACGAACACGAGCGTATCACAATGGCCACACTCGTGAAAAATCGCATTGTTGGATCCATGCTGAACTTTACGATGCCTTTTTTTGTTGTGCACTGTGACCGAAAATTTCGTCCCCGACTTACTGATATATGCTGCGCCCTTTGAAACACAATAGCTGCATTGACAGCTCCTGGGTATTAAGCTGCGATCGGTCAATTGCCAGTCTATTTCGATATTTTTACAGGCACAGCCAACATAGATACCCATAGCGCTTTACCTTCGTCTACTCGTGAATGCGAACTGTTTAACCTTTTGAGTCTGTTTGTGACGATTATTGTCACATCAATGCCTCACGACAGCCAGCCGGAATCTGAATTACACAGGACTCATACCGTGAAAGAGCGGCAGCCTCTGGCCCTAAAGAAGACTGGCGCGCAACTTGCTAACAACTACAACCTACTATAGATATTGCTTGTTTACCTCGAGGTTGTGCAGTGATTTTTCCCAAAATCAGGATTGTTGGTCTCCTTTCATACCAACGGGTTCTATTGAGCCTTGCCATCGTTTTTTTGGCCGGCTGTCGCCTGATCATCACAACCGACGAGACAGGCTCGATTATTTCGGCCTCTGGATCGGCAAGCTGCGAGCAAGATTCTTGCGTTATCGCTATCACCGAACCGCGTAACGAAACCTTCACTGCCGTAGCCGCGGACGGCTATCGCTTTGTACGCTGGGAGGGAGTCTGTGTCAGGTCGCAAATAGAAGTATGCGAGTTAAAACTGTCGCCGCTACCGGAACAGTTTATTCAATACGATTCTGATGTAGGCATATCCGCGGTTTTCGAAGCCTCTTCGTCGAGACGGGCATGGTACGCGGATGAGGATGGCGACGGCTACGGCGCGAACAACGAAAGCGTAATGGCCTTTACTCGTCCCGAGGGCTTTGTGATTAACAACAGCGATTGCAATGACGATGCACGAAGAATTAACCCCTGGTCAAGAGAGCGTGAAGACGGGAGCGACAACAATTGCAATGGGGAAATCGACGAGGGCTTTACCGACATTCTATTTTACGCTGACAGTGATGGAGACGGTTTTGGAGACGCGAAAGTCACTCGCCTCGAAACGCAAAACCCCGATGGATATGTTGGCAACAAGCTGGACTGCAACGACCTTAGCGCCGACGATCATCCCGAGGCAGATGAACTTATAGATGGCCGAGACAACGATTGCGACGGCGCTGTTGACGAAGGCTTGAGCACATTTTATCGCGATGTGGATGGCGATGGCTTCGGTCGGTTCTTTGGAGCTATCGAGTCTTTCGAATCGATAGTCGGCTATGTGGATAATTCAGCAGACTGCGATGATAACAACGACGGCATCTTCCCGGGAGCACAAGAGGAGCTTGATAGCGTAGACAACAACTGCGATGGTGTGATCGACGAGGGTTTCTATGAGCGCAAGTACTACCGGGATGTCGATGGAGACGGGTTCGGAGATGCCTCAGACTCCGTGCAGGATGTTTCCAAGCCACAGGGGTTTTCCATCAACAAGACGGACAACTGTGTACAGATTAGCAACCCTTCTCAGGCAGATATGGATAACGATGGCATCGGCGATGCGTGCGATGCCTTCACAGACACAGACAGCGATGGCACACAAGACAGTGTCGATAATTGTCCGGCAGTGTCTAATACTAACCAGAGCGACGAAGATGGCGACGGCTTGGGAGACGCCTGCGATGGCCAAAATGGCCTCGACCTGGATAACGACGGCGTCGATACCGCGAACGATAACTGTCCCAGTGTTTACAATCCGAATCAGTCGGACAGTGACGGCGACCATCTCGGTGATGCCTGCGACTCTGCGGATAGCGGGGGCAATGGCAGCGGCGGTGGAGGCTCCTGCACTTTAACAGCCGAAGAACAATCGATGCTCGACGCGGTAAATTCCACCAGAGCACAAGCGCGCGCGTGTGGAGACCAAGGATCGTTCACTGCGGTTTCGCCGCTGTCATGGAGCTGTGAGCTAAACAGCGCAGCCCTGGGCCATTCAATGGATATGGCAGATAACAATTTCTTTAGCCACACTGGAACCGATGGTCAGTCCGTGGGTACTAGGGCTACACAAGCAGGCTACATCTGGTCTTCGGTTGGAGAGAACATTGCAGCAGGTCTTTCGCTTAGCTCTGTCGGTGCCGTAGTTCAGGCCTGGATAGACAGCCCGGGGCACTGTGCCAACCTGATGCAGTCTAGCTATACGCAACTGGGCGCCTCGAAATTCAGTAACCTTTCAAGCACTTACACTGTTTATTGGACACAGGTATTCGGCAGGCCACGTTAGTCCCCCAAAGCATCTCCGCTGAAGAGCACGGCGGAGATCATGGACTACTATAGCAGTGCTAAGAGATCGCCTGGTGTAGAAAAAATATACGCGGGCGCATGCTCTTGCAGTTCTTCAAGCGAGCCGTAACCCCAGAGTACGCCCGCGCAGGGCAGTTCATTTTTGTGAGCAGCGCTGAGGTCGATATAGCGATCACCAATCATCAGCGAGTTTTGATTGATCGCACCATGCTCCCTAAGTCCTTGTAATTGTTGCCATTTCTCAATCCCGACATCCCCGCCACTGACGAAACTAAAAAAGTGTCTCAACGCAAACATATCCAGGATTTTTTCCGCAAAGTCAACGCGCTTTGAGGTACAGATTCCCAGAGTAACGCCCGCATTGGAACTCAGCTGCGCAAGGACTTCCGGTATACCGGCGTACAAAACATTTTCTGAAAAGCCCACCTCTGCATACCGCTCTCTATACTTAGCAACAAGAGATAAAATCAATTCTGCATCATCACTGCCTGTGAGGATCCCAAATGTACTGTCCAGCGGCGGACCAATATAGGTAGCCAGCTCATTTTCATCCTGGGTATCATAGCCATAAGCCGCAAGCGCATAGTTGAACGACCTAACAATGCCATCTTTTGGATCGCTAATTGTCCCGTCAAGATCAAATACCAAATACTCGTAGTCCAAAAAAATCCTCCTCGCTTTTTGATCACCATGTCGATAGGTTCTGCACAAGCCTATACCAAAAAAAAAGGCAGTGTATTGCTACACTACCAATTTTTCTAACTTCCATGACTCAGGCGTCTGCCCCGACTCCTCGATCCGGGGCGAAACAGATAGCCCTACATCAGCTTAAACTATCAAAGATCAACACGATCCAGATTCATCACCTTGGTCCAGGCCGCGACGAAATCTTCTACGAATTTCTCATCTGCATCATCGGCTGCATAAACTTCGGCGACTGCCCGCAGCTCAGAATGAGAACCAAAAATCAAGTCTACCGGAGTAGCCTGCCATTTTTGCTTGCCCGTGTTGCGATCCAAGCCCAGGTATACCCCGTCAGTATCAGCAGACTTTTGCCACTGCGTGGACATATCCAGCAAGTTAACGAAAAAGTCGTTGCTCAGCGTGCCCGGCTCATCGGTAAGCACACCGTTAGAGGACTGGCCAACGTTCGCATTCAAGGCGCGTAATCCACCGACTAAAACGGTCATTTCGGGTATCGTCAAAGTCAGCATGTTAGCGCGGTCTATCAACATATTCGTTGGCGACAGTTGGCTGGTCACAGAGAAGTAATTTCTAAAACCGTCTGCGGCAGGCTCAAGCACGGCGAAAGAAGCCACATCAGTTTGAGCCTGCAGAGCATCAACCCGGCCCGGCGTGAAAGACACCTCAATTTTCTGACCCGCTTTCTCCGCCGCCTGCTCAAGGGCGGCAGCACCACCGAGCACGATTAAGTCGGCAAGCGAGACTTTTCTCTTCTTCGACTTGCTGTTGAAATCCTGCTGAATTGCTTTCAAGGTGGTCAACACCTTTGCCAGCTCAGCAGGGTTGTTTGCCTGCCAATCTTTTTGCGGGGCAAGACTAAGCCGAGCACCATTTGCGCCACCACGCAGGTCGGTTCCTCGGAAGCTTGCCGCAGAAGACCATGCCGTTCTGACTAACTCTGAGACACTCAAACCAGAGTCAAGAACATCGGCTTTAAGCTTTTTAACATCTCGGCTTGAGACCGGATCGTAGTCTACTGCGGGGAGTGGATCTTGCCATAACAATACCTCTGTCGGAGCATCCTCTCCAAGATAGCGAGCACTCGAACCCATATCGCGGTGAGTCAACTTGAACCACGCCTTGGCAAAGGCCAGTCGATACTCGGCTGGATCAGCACGAAAACGCTCGGAGATTTCGCGGTAACTGGGGTCAAACTTGAGCGCTAGATCAGTGGTAAACATGATGGGGGCATGTCTCTTCGACGGGTCGTGTGCGTCGGGCACAAGATTTGACGCCTGACCATCAGCCGGTATCCACTGCGTCGCACCGGCGGGGCTCTTGGTCTTAACCCACTCATAGGCAAACAGGTTGTCTAAATACTGCGAGGTCCAAGCGGTGGGATTTACCGACCAAGCACCTTCCAAGCCGCTACTGATAGTATCGGCACCTTTGCCGCTGCCGCATTTGTTTTTCCATCCCATGCCCTGCTCTTCGATACCCGCGGCGGCGGGCTCAGCACCCACACAACCCTCAGGCTTGGCAGCACCATGCGCTTTACCGAACGTGTGTCCGCCGGCGATCAGTGCAACGGTTTCTTCATCGTTCATCGCCATGCGAGCAAAGGTCTCGCGAATATCATCGGCAGCCAACAGCGGATCAGGGTTACCGTTGGGTCCTTCGGGATTGACGTAGATAAGACCCATTTGAACAGCGGCTAGTGGTTTAGCTAACTTTCTGTCGCCGCTATAGCGCTCGTCGGCGAGAAACTCCTGCTCGGGACCCCAGTAAACCAAATCTGCCTCCCAATCGTCTTCACGCCCGCCGGCGAAACCAAAGGTTTCGAACCCCATGGACTCCAGTGCGACGTTACCTGTCAATACCATCAGGTCAGCCCAGGATATCTTGCTGCCGTACTTTTGCTTAATGGGCCACAATAAGCGGCGAGCTTTATCGAGGTTTACATTGTCTGGCCAGCTATTGAGAGGTTCGAAGCGCTGTTGACCGCCCGCGGCACCACCGCGACCATCGGCAACACGATATACACCAGCGCTGTGCCAGGCCATACGAATGAAAAACGGCCCGTAGTTGCCGTAGTCAGACGGCCACCAGTCCTGGGACGTGGTCATCAAAGCTTCTATATCGGCCTTAAGGATTTTCATATCGAGGCTGTTAAACGCCTCCGCGTAATTAAAATTTTCACCCATTGGGTTGGATTCGCTTGCGTGTTGACGAAGCGGGCTGAGATCTAACTGCTCGGGCCACCAATATTGATTGGTTTTTGGCTGGGCCTGGACAGCTAGTGCGCTCGACCCGAGTAGCGGAGACAGCGTGATTGCTATAGCGGCAACCATAGGCATAGTTCGTTTTAACATGAGATCGCTCCTTTTTAGTTCGAGGGATTCGAGTGGAAATTCACTCACAGCAATATACTCGAATGGAGGTCTGAAGCAGACTCAATTAAATCAATCGATTGGTTCTAAAAAACTGATCGTTGCTTGCCAGCTCCGATCTGCTATCTGATGGGAAGTGCGTAGCTAATTTTTACGACCCCAAAGCGCTGCTTCTCATCAAGCGAAGGACAGCGAACTGGCTCCTGATATAGCCCTTATACTTCGGCAAATCATCCACAATTTCGTTCACGCAACGATCATAAAAAATATGGATTTTGGGGGCGGGAAGAACATCGGTATTTGCGTAGTTAGCGGCAGCGATAAAGGCGAGGCCCTTATCACCTGATCCGGCCAGCGCTACTACCGGTTTATAGCAGTCGCGGCACGTTCCTCGGTCTATGCCCACAATGGAGCGGTACTTCTCAAAACGGATATTATGATCCATAGGCAGAATTATGTCGCTTTGGCTTAGGATAGTGACGTCGGCGACAGGCAGTTTATACAGCTTCTGACAAATGCCGCAATGACAAAAAAAACGCACAGCTGGCCTTTTCAGCACCTCGAACGTCGATTCTCCGCAGGGGCAGGAACAGGTCTGAGTGGTTGTTGAATACGCCATTGTGCTTGCTCCTAAAACTGATAATACGTGGTCATGTGAAGCTCAACTTATCCATATCCCACTGCTCAACTGACAATCCAGAGTGTCCAATGCAATATGCACCATTAAGCCGATCCCGGGAAGCCTACTTTTCGGAACGATACACATCGTGGCATATAACGCGATAAACTCTAGTTCATGTAGTGGGTGAAAACCAATACTGCAGCGGCCGGGGTCATATATAGGGTTGGCCAGTAGGTGGTCGATATCGATTAGCATCCCCGCCATCATCACGCAATAAGCCAACTTCCAGTTCTGTCTGAAGAACACGATAGTCAGCGCAGCTGGCACCAGGAAATGCAACGCTATATGAAACATAGGTCTCTATAAATTATTTGATGACTTCTGATTTTCAATCCTTGTGCGCAATTGACTAGCCATTACGGGGAGCTAGGCTGATTACGAAGTTCATCGCCGCCTGGAACTGTCTGTTTTTGCACTAGTGCGGTAAGCCCTTCTAGCTGCCGCTGAACTTCCACGAGCTGTTGCGACATATGTTCACGCTCATCATGTGCCTGTTGATTTTGCAGCGCATTCTTTTCCTCCCCCATCACCTCCAGTATCGATCCAATCATCATATTCAGGAACACAAAGGCTGTGAGGAAAATGAAGGTGAGGTAGTAAATCCAGCTCAGCGGATACACAACCTGCGTAGCGTACATAATGTCCGTCCAGTCTTCGAAGGTTGCTACCCTGAAAAGGGTCAGCATGGAAACTGCCACATCGCCCCATAGCACGTCGTCAATCGCGGCGAAGAAAAGCGAACCTATTGCAGCGTAGATATAAAAAATAATGAACATCAACAGAGCAATATACCCCATCCTCGGAATCGCTTTAAGCAGCGAATCAATGAGGAACCGAAGCTCCGGCACTACTGACACCAACCTCAGCACCCTGAATACCCGCAACAACCTGCCAAGTAGCACGGCCTGGGAGTTATCGATGGGGATCAGACTGCCTACAACGACGATGGTGTCAAACACGTTCCAGCCGTTTAGGAAAAACCGCTTCTTATCGCTGCACACCGCGAAACGCAGAAGAATCTCCGCTAGAAAGAAAAAGGTAACGCCCTTGTCCAGTAATATCAGGCTCTGCTCCAAAAGCGGTGATAAATCATAGGTTTTCGCCCCTATAGCCAGCGCAGAGACGATGATTATGAAGATCACCACTCCCTGAAAAGGCTTGCTGGATTCTATCTTTTGAAGTTGCGCCTGAAGGGAGGCGGTAGCGCTTTGGGAATTCATGAGTTACAACAATTCAAAGGTAATGGCAGAGACGGAAGTTTAATGTGCCTCGAGCGAATTGAATAGAGCGATCGTTGAGAAGTAGCCCGCTCCAGGCCTTGAGTAGACCCCCAAGGACGATCCATCATGGAACGAGGGTTTGCTGTTCCCATGTCTCATCGGATAACAAATACAGATTCCTGTGGTGCAGACGATCCGAAGCGGAGCCATGCCAGATTTCAATGTAAGATGCCTGAATTGCAACTCCCTTCGCATTATCTGGAAACGGAACCTCTTTATCGATTGGATATCGACTCTTAAGTTCGGCAATGCCATTCAACATAGTTTCTCTCGATTCGACCACGCTACTCTGACTCTGGTACTGGGAATAGTAGTGATCAAGTATTTTCGAGTCATAGGGCTTTTTTGCCCAATGCAGTTTCATAGCACCCGCAGAAACTTCGCTATATTCGCCGCGAATTCGATACTGCTGCATCAATGACGGCCAAAACACCAACAATTCACTCTGCTTTGCGAGGAGTAAATCCTTCCATTTGGATGACGTGTCATTAACAAAAATGAGAAAAGATCCGTTAGTGACTTCTCGCAATACAAGCGTGCGGATCGATGCCTGGCCATCCTTCGAAACGGTGGCTAGAGAACAATACTGAGCATTAGCGTCATCTAAAGATTTCGCTTTTTGCCAGTTTTCCTGGAATATCTCGATTGGGCTATTCATTACAATGCTCTATTTCAAAAAATGCGGCACAGGAACAATATGTCGCGTTAATGTTCTCATGCATTTTTGTGCTCGTCGAATTGGGGGAAGTCGTCCGTTATCGAATACCATGGAGCCTTTGATGCCGAAAAAATATGGTATCTATTTTGGCAGGCGAAGAAAGTCTCCACGGACCCTAATCTTAGGCGCTTAATGCCAGGCAGGTCTTTTCGCGCACTGTATAAAGGGCTGCCGCAATTCGAGCAAAACGCTCTCACCTTGTTCTCGTTGGATTTAAATTCCTTTATATATTCTTTACCTGCGATCTGTAATTTAGCAGCATCAATAGGGCTATTCATGGCGAAGGAGCCCCCTTGAGCTTGTCGACATTGCAAACAATGGCACATTGCAATTTCGGATAGCTCGCCGTCATATTCATAGCGGACTTTACCGCATAGACAACCACCTTTAATCATTTGAGCTCCCGTTTGCTATTAATTATCCCACAAGCCGCAGGCTGTTCGAATGACTACAAAAGACATTCGTAAGAGTCCCTCTGCCCCTGTAGTTTAGCAACGCCACCTCAGCATCACGCGCATCTTTAAACGCATCGCTTCATTGCCAATTTTTAGGTATCTAAGGTTCCGGTGCACCAGGATCTTCTTTAATCGACGCCTGGTGGTCTTCCAATACCTGATACAACGGAAAATCTACCCACGTATCGTTCAGGTAATTTAATTCGGGCACTTCCTCCTTTGGATCGACCAGCAAATTGTAGACTGAAGGATATGCCAGCGTTCTGACCGCATAGCTGCCCTCATCCATTTCCTTGAGCAGCAACTTCCAGTTTCGCCACTTCACGCCGAAGAGCTCGTTTCCAATATAAATGATGACTGACTCCCTTGCGGATTTTTCTGACTTACCCATCAAAAAATCAGTCTGGTCAACACCATCCATTATTCGATCTTTTTTGATATCGGCTCCAACAATTTTCGCCAGGGTCGGAAAAAGATCGATCTGATGAACAATTTCGTTGGATACCTGCTTCGCCGGGATCTTACCAGGCCAGCGAACTAAAAAAGGGACTCGCAGAGAACCTTCATATGGAGAAAACATGCCTCCTCGCCAGGGGCCAGTGAACCCAAAGGAGCGGGGCACGCCTTCACGACCGTTATCCGATGTAAAAATAAATATCGTATTTTCCTTGAGCCCCAGTTTATCGATCGTATGCAGTAGTTCACCCACATAGGCATCCGTCTGCGCTAAAACGTCGGCAAAGCTCCCATTTCCAGTCTTACCGTAGAAGTCAGGATGAGGATCGACCGGCTCGTGGGTTTGCGTATAGGGAAGATAGGCAAAAAATGGCTGCTTGGCTTTAGCCTTACGGTTGATAAAATCGATGGCCTGATCGGTAATTTCGCGATCGATTGTCTTGCGTTTAGCGCGGTCATACACCGCCAGCTCCCTGGGTGTTTCACCCCGCTTTGCCGACATGACATGGGTGAACACAGCGCTGGGGTGACTACCAGGGGTGAAGCTATTGCTATCAGGCCAGAAGGCTCGGTCTGATGATCTTGGGAGCCCAATCCACTCATCGAAACCCTGGTCCGTAGGGTAGCGGCCCACCGTGTCTCCCAAATGCCATTTACCGAAGATTCCTGTGGCGTAACCAGCGCCTGAAAGCATCTCGGCCAGGGTGATCTCCCACTGGGTAATTCCATACCAGACCCCTCGGGGAGGACCTTCTTCTCGCTGTCGGGTACGAATACCATAGCGGCCGGTCATCAATGCCGACCGCGAGGGTGTGCACTCTGCTTCAACATTGAAATTGGTTAGTTGAAGTCCCTCTGCGGCAATACCGTCAATATTGGGCGTTGCGGCACCGCGCAAGACACCGCCGCCATAGACGCCAATCTCCCCATAACCAAAGTTGTCCATCAGAACGAGAACGATATTAGGTTTGCCGTTGCTTCCAGGGGCAGCGACCACCGGTGGCGTCGTCAGAAAAAAAACGAGTAAGACGGCAGTGATCACCGTGTTTCTAGCGGATACGGACATTATTTATCTCCTTGCCGAAGTTCGGCTACGTTACTCTCTCAAGCCACTCAATAGTTAGTGTACTGCGAAGCGGTAAGCTTAGAATACAATTGTAATATCAAGAGGAGCGCACTATCCGGCCTGTCTCATTTTAGAATCGGCTGTAAATCACTTTTTATCACAGTAATGGCTCTGAACTAACTAGCCTTTCAGCTGACACTCGAATCACCCTGGAGCTGATAGCCCACTACGGCCAACGCAAAAACACAAAGATTAGTAGTCACTGGATTAAACGCTGCAACTGCCAGTTCGGGCTTCGCAACAATAGAAAAGAGTAAAAGTCCGATCATAGCGAAAGCCGTCAATCGCATTGGCCAGCGAGACTTCCATAACGTAACGATAATAATACCGAAAATTATCTCAGCCAAACCAGCCCAGATCGACACCGTAGCTGCCCTACTTTGCGAAAACCCCAGCGACATATTCATAGCAATTTCATCGCTATGAGGACCCAATAGTTTCGGAAAAAGGCCATGGTATATCCAAGTAAATGCCACTGAAATACGACAGATAGCATAGGGTGGGATTTTATTTACCACACAAGAACCTTGTCTCGTGGTCCGCGTCTGGCAATAGGCATGTATCGTATTTCCCAAACAGCGCATAACGGTTTAACGCTACGCGATCATAAAGCCAGTTTCGCAAAAAACCCGGGATAAGCAGCCCAATAGAAAGCACAGGCCATGGAAATGGAAGTAGCCTCATAACCTTAAGAAAAGCCTCTGATTGTGTGTACATATTGAGGCCATCTATATAGACCATTGTTTCATAATTGTTCGAAGGTAAGCCGTACCTGTCCAGTAGTTCTTTGCCTTCTTCAGACTGAACCGTTGCAAGCTTAAATTTTTGCTTCTTGTCATATTTAATTAGGAAGCGTGCCCAAGAAGAACAAAGCTTGCAGACACCATCAAACAAAACAATTTTATCGTTTTGATTTACATTTGGTGCGAGCATTTGAAACCCCCTGGAAGAGATCACGCCGTCACAATTTGCCGCTAGAAACTCGCCGGAAATAGCTCAAATGGATCGGGTCTTGTAAACAAAAGGGCACTGACTCCATTAGTCCGCCGGTGGATCATATCTATAATTATAGACATAGCCTGTGATAGGACTGTGACTTAGGACAATGCATTCACGAGCCCAGCAGCTGGGCTAACATCGTAATACTCACGAATAGCTCTGACCTTGAAATCTAACACCTCAGCAACAACACAGACCGTCAACTCCATGCTACTGCCATCGGGTAGTGTGCCACGAACACTGTGTTCCTCCACAAAGCCCGTGCTAGTTTCTGACCGAACAATATCTTCATAGCGTAATCCGTCAACTATTTGATGCACGGCGAGTGCAAAGTCTGACAGCTGACTAATATTCATCGCGACACCGCCATTTTGGCGCCCTTCGAAATCAGCCGTACAGCAACTTCGAATCCCCTCAGCGTCGCCCTTTGCGATTGCCTCGAATAGTGCAATCGCCAAATCGGTATTTTTCAAGTGGTGCTCCTTCCTAACTTCGACCCTGCTAATAAAAGACAGAAAAATCGTCTCGGGGAATTTTCAGGGTTCCTATATTTTAGTCTAACTAACAGCAAACTTGGTTAGTCCAATACCTTATCTCTGGCATTAATATAAGCCTGCTCTGAAATATGATGATAGGCCCGTACCCCATCATAAAAAACTTTATATGAAGCATATACCTTAGCTGCCATCGGGTCTCCATCAATGAGGTCTTGCATTACTTTTTCACTACCTTTCGCTAGAGCAGCCATTACATCATCCGGCAATCGCCGCAGTTTCACACCGTGTTCATCAACAAGTTGCCGCAGTGCACCATTGTTGCGCGCTGTGTATTCATCAAGCATTTCCTGGTTAGCGGCGCGAGATGCTACCGTAACAATAGCCTGCAAATCTGCAGGCAGTGCCTCAAAGGAGTCTTTATTCACAATAAACTCGAGCATAGCCCCGGGTTCATGCCAGCCTGGGTAGTAGTAGTACTCCGCCACTTCGTGAAGGCCCAGTGCCAAGTCATTGTAAGGCCCAACCCATTCCGCTGCGTCGATAACCCCAGTTTGTAAGGAAGTATATAATTCTCCACCAGGTATTCGAACCGGGGTGCCACCTACAGAGGCAAAGACCTCCCCCGCTAGACCAGGTATGCGCATCTTCAAACCTTTTAGATCTTCTATGGAGTTTATTTCTTTATTAAACCAGCCGGCCATTTGCACGCCAGTGTTGCCGCCTGACATCGGAATAAGATTGGAAGGCGCATAGGCTTCACGCCAAAGCTCTAAACCACCGCCATGATATATCCAACCGTTAATTTCCTGTGCGGTTAGACCAAATGGAACAGCGGTAAAGAACACCGACGATGGCACTTTGCCCTTCCAGTAATAAGCGGCGCCATGTCCAGCATCCGCCACACCCTGAGACACCGCATCAAACACTTCAAAAGCGGGAACAATCTCACCGGCTCCATAAACTCTGGCAGTTAACCTTCCATCACTCATTTCATCAACCATGCGCGAAAAGTTTTCAGCGGCAGTACCCAGGCCAGGGAAGTTCTTCGGCCATGTAGTGATTATTTTCCAGTGGAATGTTTGTTGCGCATTTTGATTGAGTAAGTCGCCAGTGGCTCCATTGGCAGGGTTGCTTCGGGCTTTATCCGTCGCCCACATGCCTATTGTGGCTACCAGTGCTGCAACCAGCGACAAAATGATCAAGGGCGTGTAACGTTTTTCTACTGTATTTTTCATCTTGTTGTTTTCCCGTTAGAGGAGTTGCAGTTTTGCGTATTGCACAACCAACCACTTGCTGCCTTCTATATCGAAATTAACTTCTACCCGGGCATTGCCGCCCCGGCCTTCAAAATTTAATACCACGCCTTCACCAAATATTGGGTGATAAACCCGCTGGCCCAAGCTGATGCCTGTGTCGGGTACCTCTGCGTGTGATATCGAGCTCACCGGCCTGGATATCGCCGTATGTAGTCTTACCTCTCGCAACAGGTCAGCCGGTATTTCCCGAATAAAACGCGATGGAGCATTGAAGTTTTCATTACCGTACATACGCCTGGTTTCGGCGTACGTAATGACGAGCTTTACCATTGCACGGGTTATTCCCACATAACAGAGCCTGCGTTCTTCTTCCAATCTGCCCGGTTCTTCCAAAGACATTCGGTGCGGAAACAGGTTTTCCTCCATTCCCGCAAGAAATACCAGGGGGAACTCCAAGCCTTTGGCCGAGTGCAGTGTCATCAACTGCACGCTGTCTTCATGTTCATCTGCCTGGGCATCTCCGGCGTCCAGGGCTGCACTATCCAGAAACTGCTCCAACGGTGTCAGTTCTTCGCCTTCAGGCACAAATTGTCTTGCCGCTGTAACCAGCTCCTCTAGGTTCTCTACTCGCGCCTGACCCTTCTCCCCTTTCTCTTTTTGGTAAAACTCTATGAGCCCACCCACCTTCACAATGTGATCAACAAGCTCTTCCAGGGTTAACTCGCCCGTGCCTACATCGAGGTCGTCTATTAAGGTAACAAAGGCTTGCAGAGCAGTGGTTGCCCGCGCGGGTAACAATTTTTCTTTAATCACTGCGGCGATGGCTTGCCACATGGGTAACTCGCGAGCGCGCGCGAGCGCGCGTACCAAATCCAGTGTCTTGCTACCTATGCCCCGCGGTGGCGTATTAATGACACGCTCTATCGACGCATCGGCGTCGCGGTTAGTCAACAAGCGCAAATAGGCCAGCGCGTTCCGAATTTCCAGGCGCTCGTAGAAGCGCTGGCCACCGTAAATCCGGTAGGGAATACCGCCGCGAATTAGGGCCTCTTCCAGCACCCGTGATTGCGCATTGGAGCGATACAAAATGGCAACCGACGATCGATTATTGCCCTGCCCATGCCAATCTTCTGTTTGCTCGACAATAAACCGTGCTTCATCCTGCTCGTTAAAACCCGCGTAGAGGGAAATAGGCTCTCCCGATTCACCTGCAGTCCAAAGCTCTTTGCCTAAGCGGCCAAAATTGTTGCAAATAACGCCGTTTGCAGCTTGCAGTATAGTCTGGGTGGAACGGTAGTTCTGCTCCAGGCGCACCGTTTCTACGCCGACGAAGTCCTGGCTAAAGCGCTGAATGTTTTCTATCTTTGCTCCTCGCCAGCCGTAGATTGACTGATCGTCATCGCCTACGGCTACGACCGGAATGTCTGAACCTGCCAACACTCGAAGCCAGGCGTACTGAATGGTGTTGGTGTCCTGAAACTCATCCACCAATATTTGACCAAAACGACTCTGGTAATGCTTCAGAAGATCCGGGTTGTGCAACCACAGCTCGTGTGCCCGCAGCAGCAACTCGGCAAAATCCACCATACCAGATCGTTCACAAGCGGCTTCATAGGCCTGATAAATTCGCAGCATGGTCTGGGCGTGCATATCTCCGGGTGCCACCTGAATGTGCTTGGCTCGAAGGCCCTCATCCTTCTGGCCGTTGATGTACCACTGGGCTTGCTTGGGCGGCCACATGCCATCGTCCAGCTCCAGTTCTTTGCAGATTCTTTTGACCACTCGAAGTTGATCATCGCTGTCGAGTATCTGGAAGTTCTGCGGCAGCTTTGCTTCCTGCCAATGGGCCTTTAGCAAGCGGTGAGCCAAACCGTGAAAGGTGCCCACCCACAATCCATGGGACGGTATGTGCAGCATCTCCTCAATACGATTACGCATCTCTTTGGCGGCCTTATTCGTAAAGGTAACCGCCAAAATAGAGTGGGGAGAGTGGTTTTGCGCGCGAATAAGCCAGGCTATACGATGCACCAACACGCGGGTCTTGCCGCTGCCCGCACCGGCCAATACTAATAGATTGTCGCTATCGGAGGCCACCGCGTCGCGTTGGGCATCATTGAGGGGGGAGAGAATATCGGATACGTCCATTCCTCCATTCTACAGAATATTCTCAGCCGCCTCACGATTGCCTGACCTTACTGGGTGACAAATGTATAATAAATACATTCAATTCTTCGACGGCGGTAGCTGTGTCTCGGGTAGCCCGACCAATACTGAAAGAAATTACCGACCTGCTTGAGCAATTAAGGCGCTCCGAGCAAAAGGTTGCTGATTTCGTTCTCGCGCAACCGGAGCAGGTAATTCACATGCGCATCGTGGATCTAGCGGCAGCGGCTGATGTCAGTGAGCCTACTGTGGTGCGGTTTTGCCGGGCGATTGGCTGCGAGGGTTTCCAGAACTTCAAACTGGCCCTGGCACAGAGTACGGCACAAAATCCGGCGCAAGTGCCCTTCTCCCTGAACGAGCTGGACACCGCCCGAGATTACACATACAAAGTGTTCGACGCCACGATGGAAACCTTGAACCGGGTTCGCAACACTCTGGATGTAGATGCCATAGAAATCGCCGTTGACGCTCTATGCAGCGCCAAGCGTGTTGAGTTTTACGGTTTTGGAGCCTCCAGCCCAGTGGCAATCGATGCTCAACACAAGTTTTTCCGCCTTCAAATTGCCAGCGCTGCTCATTCTGACCCCCATCTTCAGGCGATGTCGGCTATGTCGATGGCACCAGGCGATGTGGTTGTTGCTATCTCACAATCTGGCAGAACCACCGCCCTCCTGGAGGCAATGGACCACGTTCGCGAGGCGGGCGCCAGCATCATTGGTTTGGCGCCGGGCAACACCCCTATTATTGAGCAGTGCACTATTCCCATCCCCATCGATGTTGAGCAGGCCAGAGACGATAGCTACAGCCCATTACCCTCTAGAATCGCCCATTTGGCGGTAATTGATATCCTAGCGGTGGGGGTTTCTAAAATGAAGGGGGCAGAGGTAGACCGACACCTCATTAAACTCAATAAAGGACTACAATCTCTACGTACATAGGGTTGAGCATTTGGTCTCAGCCTCTGGTAAGATTTCGGCAATTTAACATCGACAACTCAGGATCGGGACATGAGTACGGACGATAAGGACAACAAATCTTCTTCAGGCGACAGAACCGAAGTCCAGCTGGGTTTTGGTAGTGATACCTTTGGAGAAAAAGAGCGCGATCTCGAGCCCGTATTTGAGGACTTTGAGGCCGGGGAGTCTTTTGACACCGCCTATGAGGATTCCGGCGAAAGCACCTTCGAGAATTCGCGATACAGCTCGGAGTACGAGGACGATACCCTCGACTACGATGTAGACCCCGAAAGCCTAATGGCAGAAGAGGAAGAGTTTGAAGCGGGGGCAGCGGCGACTATCGCCGCCGCTTGGCAAGCCGAACAGCTGAAACCGGAGCTGGTCCACGAGCGGGAGCGGGAGCGGGAGCTAGATGACGATAAAGATTTCGATTACGAGCCGGAACCTGCTCTGGCAGCTGAACCAGCTCAGAAGTGGGAGGGGGAAAGCTCTGGCGCGTGGCCCATTGGTTTAATTGCCGTTGCTATTATTGCGCTACTATTGCTAAGCGCCGGTGGCTATGGGGTGATGCAGCAACGCGCCAGTATGCAGGAAGAAATTCGATCTCTGCAAGCCGCAGCGGCCACATCAGCCAGCCCTAAAGAAGTGACCGCCAGCCGGGAAGTTCAGCGCGTTCTCACTGACAGAAATAAGGAGCTGCTAAATACAGTGGATGCTCTGCATATGGAAATTAGGTCGCTGCGCGACACCACGCAGGGCCTGGAATCTCAACTACTTAAGTTGAAATCTGACAAGCCACCCGAGGCAATAAAGCCCAAAACTAGCCCTAAAGCTGTGGCAGCGGCACCAAAGCAGGCAACTACACCAACCCGTTCTACGATACCTGCCGCTGTCACAAAACCAGTGTCTACCAATATTGCGAGCGGCAGCTGGTTTGTTAACTTCAGTTCCTATGGCGCCAGTACAACGGCCAATTCCTGGGTAGCACGGCTAAGGCCCGCATATGGAGAGGTTGTCGCCATCCCAGCAGTCAAAAATGGCAATACCTTCTACCGTGTTCGCGTGGTCAATCTGAGCAATGAAACTCAGGCAAAAGAAGTAGCCCAAGCGTTGGCAAAACAGTACAAGCTGCCCACGCTTTGGATTGGCCAGCAGTAATTAGCTTCCAGATTAGCTTCAAAAGGCATTTGGCAGCCGCTCGTCGGCCTGCTATCTTTTACATCTTATAAAACTTAGGCATCCGAGGGGAACCACGATGAATAGTAAAATAATAGCTACTACATTGGCACTGGCGTTTGGCAGCGCGTTAAGCAACGCTGAGTGCACTGGACCGGAAGTTCCATCACTGCCCGCTGGTGACAGCGCTACTATGGAACAAATGATTGCAGGCCAAGGCGCCGTCAAGTCGTTCCAGGCCACTAATATCGAATATATGAGCTGCCTTGAGAAGTTGTTCACCGAGGCCGCAGCCGTCGTCAAAGACGCCTCCGGGGATGCACAAGACGCCGCGCAAGCCAGTTACGATACAGCCGAAGCAGCCTACAACAATGCTGTTTCTAAAGAAGAAGAAGTCGCTGACGCGTTCAACACAGCTATTCGGGCGTTTAAAGCGGCAAACCCCAGCTAGCTCACAGCCGGGTTTACCACATCACTCAACCGTAACAGACTTCGCAAGATTGCGAGGTTTGTCTACGTCCGTGCCTTTTTGCACCGCCACGTGATAGGACAAAAGCTGAAGAGCAACCGTGTAAACGATAGGCTTTAAAGTGTCTGGACAGCTCGGCATCTGCAATACGTTAACTCTAGATTCACTGGCAAATCCCGCCTCGCGGTCAGCAAAGACATAGAGCTCTCCGCCACGGGATCGCACCTCTTCCAAATTGGATTTCAGTTTTTCTAACAAATCACCATTGGGTGCGACAGCCACTACTGGCATATCGGCATCAACCAACGCCAATGGGCCGTGCTTTAACTCGCCCGCCGGGTAAGCTTCAGCGTGAATATAGGAAATTTCCTTGAGCTTTAGCGCGCCTTCCATTGCAATGGGGTATTGAATCCCCCGGCCGAGAAAAAGAGCATGATCGCGAGGGATAAAGGCATGTGACATCTTTTCGATGTCGGCATCCAGCTCCAGCGTTTGCTGAATGTAATCTGGCAAACTGTGTAGCTCGTTGATAAGCGTTTGCTGACGTTGTGCTTCGAGGCCTTTGCGCCGGCCAAGCACTACCGTCAACATCAGAAACGCCACTAACTGAGTTGTAAATGCTTTAGTAGACGCAACACCAATCTCAGCACCTGCTTTGGTGAGAAATACCAGGTCGCTCTCGCGCACCAGCGAGCTGTTATCTACGTTTGCGATTACCAGACTGCCGAGAAACTCACCTTCACCGACATTTCTAAGAGCGGCAAGCGAATCGGCGGTTTCTCCAGATTGAGACACCGTAATCAGTAAAGTGCCGGGGTGCTGCACTCTCTTGCGATAGCGAAATTCGGATGCGACCTCGACCTGACAGGGAATTCCCGCAATTTCTTCCAGCCAGTACCGCGCCACCATACCGGAATGATAGCTGGTACCACAGGCAACAATTTGCACCGCCTGCACCTGATCAAAAATAGCAGCGGCCCCGGCTCCAAAACAATCGTCAGAAATTTCTGATTGAGTGGCCGAGCTAAAAGTGGCGGCCACTGCGCGCGGTTGCTCGTATATTTCTTTTAGCATGTAGTGTGCGTACTCGCCGCGATCTACACTCTCAACAGTATCTGACAATCGAGTTTGCTTTCTTTCTACCTGGTCACCGTTCTCATCGTAGATGGACAAGGAGGATGAAGTCATATGAACCAAATCTCCCTCCTCTAGATAAATGAAGCGATCAGTTACCTGGCGCAGTGCCATTTGATCCGAGGCTAGAAAGTTTTCTCCTATACCCACACCAACCACTAGTGGGCTGCCTTCTCGTGTGGCAACAACCTGATCGGGGCTTTCATTATCTATCGCCGCTAGCGCATATGCGCCGTCTAAACGGCCAACGGTTTTTTTCATGGCCTCCAGCAAACTGTCACCGGTTTTAAGATAGCTGTGCAACATGTGCACAACCACCTCACTGTCAGTGGCGGAAACAAATTCGTATCCCTGGCGTTTCAATTCTTCACGCAATACCGCATGGTTTTCTATAATGCCATTGTGAACAATAGCCAGGCGCTGGCCGGAAATATGTGGGTGCGCATTAGCAGCAGAAGGTTCGCCGTGAGTCGCCCAACGAGTGTGCGCTATTCCCACACAACCATAGAAGGGGTTCATGGCCTGGGCGCTTTCCAGCTCTTCAACTTTACCCAATCGCTTATGTAAAAGGAGATTGTTCTCGTTGTCGATAAGTGCCATACCGGAAGAGTCATAGCCCCTATACTCAAGGCGGCGTAAACCTTCCAACAGTATTTCAGATACTTCGCGGCGTGCCGCTGCTGCTACTATTCCACACATATTTAACCCTTATTGTTCTTACTTGGACGCTGCCAGCCTGTTACATTTCTCTGCTTGGGCCTAGTAACCGCCAACTCGTCTTTGCCTACGGCTTTAGTAATGGTAGATCCCGCCGCGGTAAAACCATTTTCTGCAATTTTTATAGGAGCAACGAGAGTGCTATTCGAGCCAATAAAAACTCCGTCGCCTAATTCTGTTAAATGCTTGTTAGCACCATCGTAGTTGCAGGTAATAGTCCCTGCCCCGACATTTACGCCAGCGCCCATTTCGCAATCACCGATATAACTAAGGTGATTTACTTTACTACCCACGCCAATGTTTGCTTTCTTCGTTTCAACAAAATTACCAATGCGCGCGCCATCGGCTAACACTGTACCTAATCGCAACCTCGCATAGGGTCCCACCGAGCAGTTTTTACCAACCACTGCATCTTGCAAGTGACTCATCGGGTGAATAGTAGCGCCGTCGCCGACCACTGTGTCGATCAACACGCAATTAGCACCGATAGTAACGCCTCGCCCCAGCACAACGTTGCCTTCGAAGACCACGTTAACATCAATACTGACATCTTCTTCGCACTCCAGACTACCTCTTACGTCTATACGATTTGAATCTGCGATTGATGTGCCGGCGCGCATCAACCGCTCAGCACTTTTACGTTGGTACTCTCGCTCTACCTGATTCAATTGAACGCGGTCGTTCACACCCAGAATTTCTAGCTCGGAAGTTGCTACAGCTGACTGTATAGTTTTGCCCGCCATTGCTGCCAAGCCCAAAATATCAGGTAGGTAGTACTCTCCCTGTGTATTTTCGTTTTTTACCAATGGAAGATACTCGCTCAAATCCGCCGCTGGCGCAGCCAGTACACCAGTATTAATTTCGCGAATTGTGCGCTGCGTCTCATTAGCATCTTTTTCTTCGACGACTCCGAGTAAAACTCCTGCTTCATCGCGCAAGATTCTGCCGTAGCCATGGGAGTCTTCTAAGACAGCCGTTAACAATGCGGGTGCAAATTTCGCTTTATTGATCAAACTTTCAAGTGTCTGTGATTCGATTAGTGGGACATCGCCGTACATAACAAGCACAACGCTATTAAGATCTAACTCCGGTACCACCTGCAGTACCGCATGCCCAGTGCCTTTTTGTTCTTTTTGCAAGACCCAGTTTATTGAATACTGCGACAACGCCTCTTGTACTTCCTCAGAGCCGTGACCTACAACAATGTGAACTTTGTCCGGGTTGAGAAATTGTGCGGTTTTGACCACGTGTTCCAACATAGGAATACCTGCGACTCGATGTAAAACTTTTGGCAGGTCGGATTTCATCCGTGTACCTTTTCCGGCGGCCAGAATAACAACTTCTAAATTCATCTTTGAGAGCTCTCGATTAGCAGCGTGATTTAAATCAGCTGTCATTTTATTTTTGACATAAGGTACGTGTTTGAACCATATTAACCAGTGTATTTATCAAAACAACGTCTTTTGTCACAAATATAATGACAACAATGGAATTTGAAAGCTTACACCAACTTGATCTAACTGATAGGCAGATCATCATATATCAGGCATTGCTGCGGCTGGGGCCTGCCTCTATTCGCGACATTGCCGCGAAGTCGGGAATCAATCGAGGCAGTACCTACGAAACCCTTAAACAACTCGTTGCCAAGGGCATTGTCAGTTATTTTCCAAAGGGGAAGCGACGCGTTTTTCAAGCGGAGGACCCGGAGCGTCTGCTGAGCCTGGGGGAAAGTAAGCAACAGGCTTTGTCGTTAGCGATGGAGCAATTAAGAAAAGAAGTAATTCCTGCTCTGAAAAAAACACAAACCGAGTTTGCTCCAGGCAATGTCCGCTTCTATGAAGGTGACGATGGTGTGGAACTAGTGCTGAGAAATATTTTGGACTGCACCTCGAAAGATCCCGAACGCGGCTACGCCGTCATTTCTACAAAAACATTGCGTGAACATTTGTATCGACCTTTCCCGAATTATACGAAGCAACGAATCGAACGGGGAATTAACGTGCGTGTAATCGCAGTCGGCGAAGGAGGTGATGACGCGGAGTTGGCGGAACGAAAATGGCTACCAGGAGATGAATCAGCAGACGCTTCTTACATTGCCATTTACCCGCCAAAAGTCGCGATGATTACACTTACGGAAAAGAACTACCCCGTAGTGGTCATTATCGACTCTGCCGCGATAGCATCGACACAGCAAGTGTTGTTCGACACCCTGTGGAAGCTGCTTTAAAGCCAGACAGAAAAAAGCCCTGACAAAATCGTGGCCTCAGAAAAATAAAGGTCGTAAGGAGGCTATCGACCGGAGCGTGAACGAATTTTACGCAACGTCGCCAATTGTGCAGCTGCTTCAGCCAGACGGGCCGCTGCTCTACCGTAGTCAAAATCACCCGATTGATTAGCCAACGCTTGCTCAGCTTCTTTGCGTGCTTCTTCCGCTGCTGCTTCGTCCATATCGTCGGCCCGCAATGCAGTGTCAGCAAGAATTGAAACAACGCCGGGCTGAACTTCCAGGAAACCACCCGATACGTAGAATATTTCTTCGTCTCCGCCTTGGGTGATAACGCGAACGGGGCCAGGCACTAAGGACGTAAGCAGTGGTGCGTGGCCATAGCTAACACCTAACTCACCTATGTCTCCGTTGGCAACCAGCATCTCCACCAGCCCGGAAAAAATTTCTTCTTCCGCGCTCACAATGTCGCAATGTATTGTCATAGCCATTTAACCGAGTCTCTTAGAGGTTCTGACTCTTCTCGACAGCTTCTTCAATGCTGCCGACCATGTAGAACGCCTGCTCTGGTAAATGATCGTATTCACCTGCGAGAATTCCTCTGAAACCGGCAATCGTATCTTTCAATGAAACGTACTTACCGGGTGAACCGGTGAAGATTTCCGCAACATGGAACGGCTGCGAAAGGAAACGCTCAATTTTACGCGCACGGTCAACAGTCTGCTTATCTTCCTCAGAGAGCTCGTCCATACCCAAGATTGCAATGATGTCTCTGAGTTCTTTGTAACGCTGAAGAACCGACTGCACACCTCGAGCTGTTTCATAGTGCTCAATGCCAATGATCAGTGGGTCCAGCTGACGAGAGTTTGAATCAAGTGGATCGATCGCAGGATAAATACCTTTTGCTGCAATATCACGACTCAGTACAACGGTCGAGTCCAAGTGAGCAAATGTGGTCGCAGGTGACGGGTCAGTCAGGTCATCTGCCGGCACGTATACCGCCTGGATAGAAGTAATAGACCCTACTTTAGTAGAGGTAATACGCTCTTGCAATACACCCATCTCTTCAGCCAGTGTTGGCTGATAACCAACGGCAGAGGGCATACGACCTAACAACGCAGATACCTCTG
The DNA here is from genome assembly GCA_047612385.1 of Cryomorphaceae bacterium. Taxonomy (GTDB): domain Bacteria; phylum Pseudomonadota; class Gammaproteobacteria; order Pseudomonadales; family Halieaceae; genus JBALVT01. The sequence continues at coordinate 37,349 of JBLGAR010000023.1, forward strand.
TTCCCGCGAGAGTGTATCGATAAATATTATCGATAAACAAAAGTACATCACGGCCTTCGTCACGAAATTTTTCAGCCATAGTCAGACCGGTCAACGCAACGCGCAATCGGTTTCCGGGAGGCTCATTCATCTGCCCGTAAACCATGGCCACCTTCGAGTTGCTGAAATTTTCCACATCAACAACTTTGGATTCCTGCATTTCGTAGTAGAAGTCATTACCCTCTCGCGTACGCTCTCCCACTCCCGCAAACACAGACAAACCCGAGTGCTCAGTAGCGATGTTATTAATCAACTCCATCATGTTAACGGTCTTACCAACACCGGCTCCTCCGAACAGTCCAACCTTGCCACCCTTGGCGAAAGGACAAACCAGGTCGATCACCTTAATGCCGGTTTCGAGGAGATCATCGGAGGCAGACAGCTCATCATAGGCGGGCGCTTTGCGGTGGATAGAGGCGCGCTCTTTCTCACCAATCGGTCCACATTCATCAATCGGATTACCCAGTACATCCATGATACGCCCGAGAGTTTCTATCCCAACCGGCACAGAAATGGGTGCACGTGTATTTTCAACCGATAATCCGCGGCTAATACCTTCGGAGGCTCCCATCGCAATTGTACGAACTACTCCGTCACCCAACTGCTGCTGCACTTCCAGTGTCAGGTCTTTTTCGGTAACTTTCAGCGCGTCATATACCTTGGGTACGTCATCTCGTGGAAATTCCACGTCGATTACCGCGCCAATAATTTGTACAATTCGTCCGCTACTCATGTCCGGATCCTCTAGATCAAAGTTCAATTCTGTTTGGCTTGGGTCAGCGCCCTTTGCCGAATACTTACTCATAGTGCTGTGACCGCATACAGCTTATTTAGCTGATTGCAGAAGCACCGCTCACTATTTCAGATAGCTCTTGTGTAATCGCAGACTGCCTGGCTTTGTTATAAACCAACTGCAAATCGTCAATCAATTCCCCAGCATTATCAGTGGCGCTCTTCATCGCCAACATTCGCGACGCTTGCTCACAGGCGCCGTTTTCGACGACCGCTTGATAGACCTGTGATTCGATGTAGCGCGTCAACAACACTTCCAAAAGTTCTTTGGCGTCGGGCTCGTAGATGTAATCCCAATGATGCTTCATCTCATCGCTTTCTTCTGCCACCAAAGGCAACAGCTGTTCGACGTTGGGGTTCTGAGTCATGGTATTTACAAATTGGTTGCCGACCAAATACAACTTGTCGATCTTGCCGTCAGCGTAAGCATCCAGCATCGTTTTTACTGAGCCGATAAGATCGGCCATCGCGGGCTCTTCACCAATATCGCGGACCGCAGCAGTCACATTGCCACCGTAGCTTTTGTAAAAGGCTGCCGCTTTGGCGCCAATTAAGCACAGGTCTATCTCAACGTTCTGATCAGCCCATTCTTTCATGGATCTAACCTGGCTCTTAAACAAGTTAATGTTCAAGCCACCACACAATCCGCGATCAGTCGATACTACTAAATAGCCAACACGTTTAACTTCGCGCTCCTGCATAAATAGATGACGGTATTCTGGCGCGGCATTTGCGATGTGGCCAACGACAGAACGCATACGTCTGGCATAAGGTTTACCACGCAGCATACGTTCCTGGGCTTTGCGCATCTTGCTAGCTGCAACCATTTCCATCGCACTGGTAATTTTCTGAGTGCTTTGGATGCTGCTAATTTGCGTCCGAATTTCTTTACCGGCTGCCATGTGATGTCCTCGACCTTACCAGGTTTGAGTAGCTTTAAACGCTTCTATCGAAGCCTTAAACGCCTCTTCAACCGATTCATCATAGTTTCCGCTTTCAACAATGCTTGACATCAGGTCGGCTTTTTCAGCGTGCATGTATGACAGCAAGGCAGATTCGAAATCACCAATCTTATTGACTTCGATGTCCTTCAGATGACCCTCGTTAGCGGCGTATAGCAACACACCCATTTCCGCGATACTTTGTGGAGAGTACTGCTTTTGTTTCATCAATTCTGTTACGCGTTCACCGTGGTCTAACTGCGCACGAGTTGCATCGTCAAGATCGGATGCAAACTGCGAGAAAGCCGCCAATTCACGATACTGAGCTAGTGCAGTACGAATACCACCTGAGAGCTTCTTAATAATCTTCGTTTGCGCTGCACCACCAACACGCGATACCGAGATACCAGCGTTCATGGCAGGACGCACGCCGGCGTTAAACATATCCGCTTCGAGGAAGATTTGACCATCTGTGATAGAAATTACGTTGGTCGGTACGAAAGCAGAAACGTCCCCAGCCTGGGTTTCAATAACAGGCAGTGCAGTAAGAGAGCCTGTTTTGCCTTTTACTTCACCGTTAGTGAACTTCTCAACGTAAGCAACGTTAACTCGCGCCGCCCTCTCTAACAAACGAGAATGGAGATAAAACACGTCACCCGGATAGGCTTCGCGACCGGGTGGTCTTCGAAGCAGCAGTGAAATTTGGCGATATGCCCAAGCCTGCTTAGTCAAATCATCGTAAATAATCAGTGCGTCTTCACCACGATCGCGATAGTACTCGCCCATACTGCAACCGGCGAAGGGGGCCAGATATTGCATCGAAGCAGGGTCAGACGCGGTAGCCGCTACAACAATGGTGTGATCCATAGCGCCGTGCTCTTCTAGCTTTCTTACAACGGCGGCAACGGAAGACGCTTTCTGGCCGATCGCTACGTAGACACACTTAATACCGGTGCCTTTCTGGTTGATGATTGCATCAACAGCGATCGCTGTTTTGCCAATCTGGCGGTCACCAATAATCAATTCGCGCTGACCGCGGCCGATAGGCACCATCGCGTCAATGGCCTTCAAGCCAATTTGAACAGGCTGGTCAACGGACTGCCGCTCAATTACACCTGGTGCAACTTTTTCCAACGCGTCGGTCATTGCTGCATTGATGGGGCCTTTTCCATCTATCGGGGTGCCCAATGCATCAACAACACGGCCCTGAAGTTCCGGACCAACCGGTACCTCCAGAATTCTCGAGGTACACCGACAAGTCTGGCCTTCAGCCAAGCCCTTGTAGTCACCCAAGATAACCGCGCCAACAGAGTCTCGCTCCAGGTTAAGCGCCATGCCGTAAATGCCGCCATCAAATTCAATCATCTCGCCGTACATAACGTCGGTCAGACCGTGGATACGAATAATACCGTCGGTAACCGATACTATGGTGCCTTCGTTACGGGCTTCACTGGTGACATCGAGCTGGTCGATGCGCGCCTTAATAATCTCGCTAATCTCTGATGGATTCAGCTGCTGCATGCTCTGTTCCTCAATCCTACGAATTCATTGCTTCAGCAAGCTTATTCAGCCTGCCGCGCACGGAACCATCGATCACAAGATCGCCGGCCCTAATCAAAACGCCACCTAAAAGGTTTTTGTCCGTAGACGTAGTCACCTTTACTTCGCGTTCAAGTTTTTTACCCAGTGCATCCGCCAGTTTGTCTTTAGCGGCGTCAGCCAGATCAAATGCAGAAATCACTTCAACATCGACTGCTTTCTCATGATTGGCCTTGTACTGCGCAAAAAGAGAATGTATTTCCGGCAGTAAACCAAGGCGTTTATTGGATGCCAGTATTGCAACGTAATTGCGTACTTCTGACCCCAAAGCATCATCACAAACATCTATCACTGTCTGCGATTGTTGCTCCGCTGTCATCGAAGGGTTGCTCAGAACGGCTTCGAGTACGTCATCCGCGGTAACTGCCGCCGCCGTTGCCAGTTGTTCTGACCACGCAGACAAAGCGTTCTTGTCGCGGGCATATTCGAATGCGGCCTTGGCGTAAGGGCGCGCTAATGTGCTTAGTTCAGCCATGGCTCCCTCGCTGTTACAGTTCTGCTGCCAACTGATCAACCAAAGCAGCATGTGCCTCTCGATCAATGGCTGAGCCAAGTACTTTTTCTGCACCGCTGAGTGCCAGGCCGGCAACCTGCCCTCGCAACTGCTCTCGAGCGCGGTTCATTTCCTGCTCGATCTCAGCTTGCGCGGAAACCTTGACTCGATCGCTTTCGACAACCGCGACGTCTTTTGCTTCTTCCACGATCTGGCCAGCACGTTTATTAGCTGCATCGATAATGCCAGACGCCTCAACTTTGGCTTCCTTAAGACGCTCTACAGCCTTCTCTTGGGCCAACTCAAGATCGTGACTTGCTCTATCAGCAGCGGCCAGACCATCGGCAATTTTTTCTGCACGTTCGTGCATAGCTGCAATAATTGGCGGCCATACATACTTCATACAGAACACCACGAAACAGATGAAAGCGATCATCTGCCCGAACAGCGTAAGATTAATATTCACGCCTTGCTCCTCCCAGAATATTGCGCGCTGTCAACAAGACAGCCCTTTTCTTGGTTGCGATCGAGATTAAACAGCTGTCGGTGCAACAACAAAGATCAAGTACATTGCGATACCAACACCAATAATGGGGATCGCGTCGACCAGGCCTGCGCCCAAGAAGAAAGTAACCTGCAGTTTGGGCGCCAACTCAGGCTGACGAGCAGACCCTTCGATCAGCTTGCCACCCAGTAAGCCAACACCGATGGCGGCTCCAAGACCACCAAGACCCATCATAATGGCGGCAGCTACGTAGATTAGTTCCATGTTTTTCTCCTAGCGTTAATAACTAAAGTAAAAGGTAAATCAGTTAGTGGTCTTCATGCGCCATACTGAGATACACGATCGTCAGTACCATGAAGATGAAGGCTTGCAAGGTGATAACCAGAATATGGAATATCGCCCAACCTACTTGCAACAATCCTGCTGGCACAAGCCAGAAGTAGCCGGCGCCAAACAGCGCAGCGATCAGGATGAAAATCATTTCGCCGGCATACATGTTGCCGAACAATCGCAAACCTAAAGAGAAGGGCTTAGCCAGCAAGCCAACGACTTCCATAAACAGGTTTACAGGGATGAAGACAGGATGATTGAAAGGGTTCATTGTCAGCTCTTTGACAAAGCCAAAACCCTTTACCTTAATAGAGTAGTAGAACATCAGGATGAATATGCCTAAAGCCATACCCATCGTTATATTCGGATCAGTTGATGGAACGATTTTTTGGTAGTCAATTCCAACAAGAGTCAGTGCTGTGGGTATCAGGTCCACCGGTATGAGGTCCATGAAGTTCATCAAGAACACCCAAACAAAAACGGTGAGAGCGAGAGGCGCTATCAGTTTGTTATGGCCGTGAAAGGTATCTTTGACGGTGTTATCGACAAATTCGACCACCATTTCCGCCAGGTTTACGACACCGCTGGGTACGCCAGTTTCCGCTTTTTTGGCCACACTTCGAAAAAACCAGCAAAACAGAATACCTAGTCCAATGGACCAAATCATAGAATCTACGTGAACAGCACTGAAACCCATGGCAGAAGCTTCGTCTCCGCCGTGGGCCATGACCCATGCGCCGCCTTCGGCAATAATACTGCCATCTTCGCGCTCGTAACCGCCAGGCAGTTGCCCATAGGTGAGGTTTGTCAGGTGATGGACAATGTATTCTGAAATTGTAGGGTTTTCGCCAGCCATCTTAATAAACTCTTACTTTATCCAATTCCCGCTGTTAATCATCACGATAGGTGCTATCGCAGTAGCATCCAACTTCCAATAATTTGAATCACCAGCATTATCAGATAACCGATAAACACTGTCAGCCCACTCAATGGGCTTACTGTCGCAAAGACTACGGCGAAACCGGCCGTAGTTAGTACAAACTTACCTACTTCACCGGAATAACTGGCCTTCACTACGGCCGCGGCGGATTGAGCTCCGGTTTGACGAAACACCTTCGCTGCAAAATAGGCTTGCGGTAACACCGCTATCAGGCCCCCGAAAAACATTGAGTATGCCCAAACCTGATCTATTTTCAATAACCCCAGACATAATATACCTAGCGCTACTATCTGAATCACTGCAATGCGGTGGATTAGAGGCTTTTTAAACTGGGCGCCGTTCATTAGCGCTCCTACGCTCCCCAGGATCACAACGCTGGGTATTCTTCCTCTTTTCAGGCGGCGGCATTATAGGTTGATTGATAGTCAGGTTCAACTGCCTTGGCGCGCTTATTATCAATCCTAATGCCGGAAGTTAGCGGCGCAATGTCGACAAGATCGCCACAAATATCCTGACGCGCCGCTTCACATACTCTATGTAGTAGCTCACTTTCACTATGCCTACCATATGTTCTATTAACATGCTTTCGACACAACTATTTTATATGTTTCAGAATGCCGTCGAGTTCATCCAAACTGCTATAAGCTAAAACTAACTTCCCCTTGCCCTTTGCCGTGTGCTGTATTTGAACTTTGGCACCAATTCTCTGTGATAAGTCATCCTGCAACTGCCTAATATTGGGATCAAGTACCTTGGATACTGGCGCATTGTTCTTTTGGCCCAATATATTTCTGACCAACGCTTCAGTTTGTCTCACCGAGAGCCCTTTCCCCACTACCACTCTGGCAGCTTGAGACTGATCCATTGCTTCAAGACCCAACAGCGCACGTGCATGGCCCATCTCTATGTCACCGCGCTCAAGAGAAATGCGAACATCTTCTTGCAAACTCATTAGCCGCAACAAATTGGCAACCGTAGATCGAGATTTACCAACTGCTGTGGCTACTTCCTGTTGAGTTAACTCAAACTCCCGTTGCAAGCGTTGCAAAGAAGCAGCCTCTTCAATCGGATTTAGATCTTCTCGTTGAATATTTTCAATCAACGCCATGGCGATCGCCGCCTCGTCAGATACATCTTTTACTACCACTGGAATGGTTTCCAGTTGGGCTAACGCAGCGGCGCGCCAGCGGCGCTCACCGGCAATAATTTCGTACTTTTTCTCAGAAATCGGCCGAACGACAATTGGTTGCATCACACCTTGTGCTCGAATGCTATCCGCTAGCTCCTGGAGGGAATCCGGGTCCATATCCCGCCTGGGTTGGTATTTCCCTCTCTGAATCAAGTCGATAGGCAGCTCTAACAAAGTCGTTCCCGCTAGCGTGTTTTTGCCCTGCGCTGTTTCCGCTGAAGCACTGTGCAAGCTTTTGTCTCTGGCGCTGGTCGCTCCGAGGAGAGCATCGAGCCCTTTACCCAGCCCACGTTTTTTAGCTGCCATTATCTGTCTCCGTCCCTAGTGGGTTTCTATCTGCGCGGTATTGGGCACACTATTTTTCTTCTCTTCGTCGCGCCGAACAATTTCACCTGCTAAGGCCAAATACGCCATAGCACCTCGAGATTTATCATCGTAATGCATGACCGGCACGCCATGGCTGGGCGCCTCCGCCAATCGGATATTTCGAGGGATCACCGTTCGATAAAGCTGTTCCGGGAAATGGGTTTTTAGCTGATCAGAGACTTCAGTTGTAAGACTATTTCGCGGGTCATACATGGTTCTCAAAATTCCCGCAATCTTGAGTGATGGGTTAACGGTCTCAGCTACTTGGTTAATGGTACCCACCAGCGCTGATAAGCCTTCCAAGGCATAATATTCGCACTGCATAGCTATCACTACGCCATCTGCCGCAACCAAACCATTCAATGTCAGCATGTTCAAGGACGGCGGGCAGTCAATCAACACATAATCATAATTCGGCGCTACGGCATTTAATGCTACCCGCAGACGTCGCTCTTTTTGATCTATTTCCAGTAATTCTACTTC